>NZ_JASCOS010000148.1:0-7639 GCF_029959705.1 Stenotrophomonas sp. PS02297
GGCGGCGCCCGGCGAGCTGGCCCGGTAATGCCCCAGCGGGGCGTTGCCCCGCTCTACAAGGCGGCGGGGGCTGTAGCGCCGGGCGGCGCCCGGCGGGCTGGCCCGGTAATACCCGGCGGTGCCCCGCTCTACGGGGCGACCGGGCGCAGCAGCAGGCGCAGGTCCTTGCCGACCATGCGCAGGTCGTGCACCTCCAGCGGCCGCGCCTGCGCCATCGACTCGATTCCCAGCCCGGCCAGCAGCGGGCGGGCGCCCTCGCCCATCAGCAGCGGCGCCATGTACAGCAGCAGCTCGTCGGCCAGGCCGGCGCGCAGCAGCGCACCGCACAGGGTCGGCCCGGCTTCGACATGGACCTCGTTGATGCCGCGCGCGGCCAACAGCGCCATCACCGCCGCCAGGTCGAAGCGGCCATCGGCGTGCAGCGGCGCGGAGGCGAACTCCGCTTCTTCCAGCGCAGGCGGCGTCAACGCCGGATCATGCAGATACAGCGTGGGCGCACCGCCTTCGCGCACCCGCGCGCAGGACAGCGTGCGCAGCCGCGCATCCAGCACCACCCGCAAAGGCGGCAGGAAATCGCCCGCCTCCGGACGCGCGGTCAGCGCCGGGTCGTCGGCCAGCACCGTCGCCGCGCCGGTCAGGATCGCGCCGGCGCGCGCGCGCCAGCGCTGCACGTCGGCGCGCGCGGCCTCCCCGGTGATCCACTTCGATTCGCCGCTGGCCATCGCGGTGCGCCCGTCCAGGCTGGCGGCGAGCTTGACCCGCACGAACGGCCGGCCACGCTCGATCCGCGACAGGAAGCCACGGTTGAGTTCGCGCGCGCTGTCCGCCATCAACCCCACCGCCACCTTGATCCCGGCCTGCCGCAACAGCGCGAAACCGCCACCGTCGACATCGGGGAACGGATCGGCCGTCGCCGCCACCACCCGCGTCACGCCGGCCTTGATCAGCGCCAGCGCGCATGGCGGGGTGCGGCCGTAATGCGCGCACGGCTCCAGCGTCACATAGGCGGTGGCGCCACGCGCGCGCTCGCCGGCCATGCGCAGCGCGAATACTTCCGCATGCGGCCCGCCGGCGCGCTGGTGCCAGCCCTCGCCCAGCACCTCCTCGCCATGGGCGATCACACAGCCGACCATCGGATTGGGCCGCGTGGTCCAGGCGGCGCGCTCGGCCAGGCGCAGCGCGCGGGCCATCAGCAGGTGATCGGTGGCAGTGAACGACGACATCGGTAAAACCTCGTTGCATACCCGGCCCGCCGCCAACCGCGGCAACGGGCGAAGCAGCAGTGTATGCGCTGCGGGCCGGGCCCCGGCAGCGTCCGGCAGTCAGCGGTGCCCGGTCTCCACCGCCATCACCGTGATCGCCAATGGCCCCAGCTGCAGTTGGGCATGCACCCGCCAGCCCAGAGTGCGATACCACGCCACCCTCGGCGCTTCGCAGTACAGGTACAGCTCCGGCACGCCGAAGACGGCGGCCTGCGCGATGGCATGTTCAACCAGCGCCGCGCCCACACCGCGGCCACGCGCCTCGGGTTTCACATACAGCGAGGCCAGCCACGGCGACCAGCCGCGGATCTGCTCATGGTCGTCATGCAGCAGGCTCACCGAACCAAACCAGTCCCCGGCTTCCATCGCCAGCCAGCTGCAGGGAATGGCATCGCGCTGCTGCGCCTGCAGCTCGGCCACGGCCTGGGCTACGGTCCAGTCCGGCAGCAGCGTGCCGAAGGCCTGCACATGGGCCGCGGCGATTGCCGGCACCAGGTCGCGCCGGTCCTGCAGATTGACGATCTTCATCGGAGCCCGACAGCCGCCGGCGGCGGCGCACCGGCCGGCATGCTAATCGTCCACCGCGTTGAACACGCCGACACCGAAGCTCTGCAGGCGTACCTGACCTTCCTGCTGCTCCAGCATCAGGCCCATCGTGTCAGAAACGCACATGCCCACCGCACACGCATCAAACAGCACCAGGTAACCGGGCCGCAGCGGTGCCGGCAAGGGCAGGCGAACCGGTTCGGCCAGCCCGGGGAAATGCAGCAGCACGGCGGTCACGGCCTGCCCCGGCAGCGGTGCCGGGAAGCGGTAGCTGTTCCCGCCCGCCAGCCTGTCTGCGGCGATCGGCTCGCCCTGCGCCAGTTCCAGCACCACCTGCACGCCGTCACTGGCCACGCCACTGACCGGGTCCAGCAGGGTCACCTGCAGCGGCGTTCCAGCCACGTGCTGCGGCGCGAACTGGGCCCGCAGTTCTTCCAGCTGCGCCCGTGCCTGCTCATCCGACGTACCGGAAAGGGCCTGCTGCAGCTGGGCGAACTGCTGCTGCAACCGGGCGCGTTCGTCGGCCAAGGCCTCGTAGGGAACCAGCTGCACGGTATCGCGCGGGCTGTCCTGCGGCTGCAGCAGCACCATGTCGTCCTGCAACGACCATCGCCCGCGCGAGCTGCGCGGTACAGGGGCCATCGCCAGCTGCAGCACATAGCCCCCGTCCTGGCTGAGCTGCAGGGTCGAGCCGGCGAATCCACCTTCGGCCACCGCATAGCGGGCAACCAGCGCCGGAGGCGTGCTGGCGACTTCCACCTGGGATGGCATCCCGGCCTGGCCCGACTCCAGTGCCGCGACGGCAGCGGCCGCCTCTTCGGCCGCCCGCATGGCACGGCGTGCCGCCTCCGCCGGCCCGGATTGCGCCTGCGCGGTCCCCGCCAGCCACAGCAACGCCACGGCCAGCCCGGCTCGGGAAAGCCGGCCCCCTTCCGATCGCATCCGCATCATCGCTTCCCCATCCTGCCCGTTCCGGGCTCAGCGCCTGCCACCCTTGCCCGGGCGCGCCTCCTGCACCTGGGGCCGTTCCAGCAGCGGCAACTGGCCGTCGTCGCTGGGGTGGTCGCGTTCCAGCTTCTCGATTTCGTCGCGGAAATCGGCCACGTCCTCGAAGCTGCGGTAGACCGAGGCGAAACGCACGTAGGCGACGTGGTCGAGCTTGCGCAGTTCGTCCATCACGAACTCGCCGACGCGGATCGACGGCACTTCGCGCTCGCCGCTCATCCGCAGCTGGTGCACCACCGCGCGCACCGCCGCCTCGATCCGCTCCTCGGGCACCGGCCGCTTCTGCAGCGCGCGGTCGAAACCGACCCGCAGCTTGCGCGCGTCGAACGCTTCGCGCCCGCCATCGCTCTTGACGATGACCGGCAGCTTGAGCTCGATGGTCTCCAGCGTGGAAAAACGCTCGCCGCAGGCCTCGCAGCCGCGCCGGCGGCGGATGGTCGCCCCATCCTCGGAAACGCGCGAATCGATCACGCGGGTGTCGGTGTGCTGGCAGAAGGGGCAGTGCATTCGAACAACCTTGGGCGTCAGGCCTTTTCGGGCGTACCAGGCGCGATCCGGCGATGGCAGGTAATACGCAGATACAGCAGATGCAGCGCAGGGACAAGCACCAACGGCCCGAAAAACAGCGCAGGCCATGGAAAACCGGTGGAAAATTCGCCGGTCCAGGCCAGGTAAACCAGCAGTACGGCCAACGGCAATGCCGCGACGACGCCGGCAATCAGCATCGACCACCACGGCCAGCGGACACGCGACAGGGTGGCCACACTGCCGACCAGCATCGCGACGGACAACCGTGCACCACCGAGCAGTCCCGCCATGCCCAGACAACCCCAGGCAGTGAGGAAAACACCGTCACCTGCCTCGATGCCGCCCATCGCCCAGAAGGCGGTACCCATGCCGGCACTCAATGCGGCCAGCAGGCCGCCCACGACCAGCGTGGGCAGGCCCAATACCACGATCAGCACCAGGAACACCCTGCGGTGCCACCGGTCGCCGATCACCCGGGCTTATCCGTAAACCGGAAACTGCCTGCACTGCAGGGTGACGTTCTCGCGAACGCCGGCGATGACGTTGTCGTCGCCCGGGTTGTCCAGCACGTCGGCGATCCAGTTGGCCAGCGCCACGCAGTCCGGCTCCCTGTAGCCGCGGGTGGTGATGGCCGGAGTGCCCAGGCGCAGGCCCGAGGTCACGAACGGCGAGCGCGGGTCGTTCGGCACCGAGTTCTTGTTGACGGTGATGTGGGCCTTGCCCAGCGCGGCTTCCGCGTCCTTGCCGGACACGTCCTTGCCTATCATGTCCACCAGCATCAGGTGGTTCTGCGTGCCGCCGGAAACGATCTTGTAGCCACGCGCGATCAGCGTATCGGCCATCGCCTGCGCGTTCTTCACCACCTGCTGCTGGTAGGCCTTGAATTCCGGCTCCAGCGCTTCCTTGAAGGCCACCGCCTTGGCGGCGATGACGTGCATCAGCGGACCGCCCTGGATGCCCGGGAACACGATCGACTGCAGCTTCTTCTCGATCTCCTCGCCGGCGCCCTTGGCGATGATGATGCCGCCGCGCGGGCCGCGCAGGGTCTTGTGGGTGGTGGAGGTCACCACGTGCGCGTGCTCGATCGGGTTCGGGTAGACGCCGGCGGCGACCAGGCCGGCCACGTGCGCCATGTCCACGAACAGGTAGGCGCCGACCTTGTCGGCGATGGCGCGGAAGCGCGCCCAGTCGACGATCTGCGAATAGGCCGAGAAGCCGGCCACGACCATCTTCGGCTTGTGTTCCAGCGCCAGACGCTCGACTTCGTCGTAATCGATCAGGCCCTGCTCGTTCACGCCGTACTGGACGGCATTGAAGATCTTGCCGGAGGCATTGACCTTGGCGCCGTGGGTCAGGTGCCCGCCATGGGCCAGGCTCATGCCCAGGATGGTGTCGCCCGGCTGCAGCAGCGCGAAATAGACGGCCTGGTTGGCCTGCGAACCGCTGTGCGGCTGCACGTTGGCGTAATCGGCGCCGAACAGCTGCTTCAGGCGGTCGATGGCCAGCTTCTCGGCGATGTCCACGTACTCGCAGCCGCCGTAGTAGCGCTTGCCCGGGTAGCCTTCGGCGTACTTGTTGGTCAGCTGGCTGCCCTGCGCCTCCATCACCCTCGGGCTGGCATAGTTCTCGCTGGCGATCAGCTCGACATGGTCTTCCTGGCGCCGGCATTCGGCGGCGATGGCCTTGGCCAACTCGGGGTCGTAGGACTCGATACGGGCGTCACGCGGGAACATCTCGGCTCCTGGGAAGGTGGGCGGGGGAAGGGCCGATTGTAGCGCTTCCTTCACTGCCCCACCCCGGCCGTCCCGCTCGCTCCCGGAAACAGCAAGGGCGCCCATGGGCGCCCTGCCTTTCCCGCGATCGCCGCCGGCTCAGTGGTTGAACACGATGTCGGCGATGATGCCGGTGGCGATGGCCACCATCAGCAGGTTGCCGCGGTCGTCGCGGATCCAGCGGTGGCCATGCGGCGGACGGCGCAGGTGGTAGCGGTCATAGTCGTTGACCACGTAGACCGGGCCGCCGTAATAGTTGTTGTAGCGGTAGCCGCGCTCGAAACCGTAGGGGCGGTAGGCCACGCGCGGCGGCGGGGCATAGTAGCGGCGGTCGTTGTGGCGGGCGTCGCGGTAGCCCTCGCGGTAACCAGCGCTGTAATGCCGGCGGTCGTCGCGCCGGTCATCCCGCCAGTCGCGGCGGTCATGGCCGTTCCCACGGCCGCGATCGTCCCAGCCGTTGCGGCCGCGGTCATGGTCGCGATCGCCGGCGGCGAAGGCCGGGGCGGTGGCGCCGAAGGCCAGCAGGGTGGTCATCGCTGCGACTGCAAGTCGGTGCATCTTCATGGTGGCCCTCGCGGTGTTGATGGACGCTTCCCATCATGCTCACGCGATCTGAACGGTTTCCGGCTGGAAACGGTTACCACCGGCGCCATTCATCCGGCGGCCAGCCGCGCTCGACCGCCGGTGCCGGGCGGCTTCCCGCTATAATCGCCCATTCCCTTTTGCCTCGGGCTCGTCCGCCTTGCGGACCGGGCGCGGGCGTGCGCTACGGAGACGTCATGTCCTCGCAATACATCTACACCATGAACCGCGTCAGCAAGGTGGTCCCGCCCAAGCGGCAGATCATCAAGGACATCTCGCTGTCGTTCTTCCCGGGCGCCAAGATCGGCCTGTTGGGCCTGAACGGCGCCGGCAAGTCCACCGTGCTCAAGATCATGGCCGGCGTGGACACCGATTTCGAGGGCGAGGCCCGCCCGCAGGCCGGCATCAAGGTCGGCTACCTGGAGCAGGAACCGCGCCTGGACCCGGCCCAGACCGTGCGCGAAGCGGTCGAGGAAGGCGTGGGCGAAGTGTTGCAGGCGCAGGCCGCGCTGGACAAGATCTACGATGCCTATGCCGAGGAAGGCGCCGACTTCGACGCACTGGCCAAGGAACAGGAACGGCTGGAAGCCATCCTGGCCGCCGGCGATGCCCACACCCTGGAAAACCAGCTGGACGTGGCCGCCGACGCCCTGCGCCTGCCGCCGTGGGATGCGGTGATCGGCAACCTGTCCGGTGGTGAAAAGCGCCGCGTGGCGCTGTGCCGCCTGCTGCTGCAGAAGCCGGACATGCTGCTGCTCGACGAACCGACCAACCACCTGGACGCCGAGTCGGTGGAATGGCTGGAACAGTTCCTGGCGCGCTACACCGGCACCGTCGTGGCCGTCACCCATGATCGCTACTTCCTGGACAACGCCGCCGAGTGGATCCTGGAACTGGACCGCGGCCGCGGCATTCCGTGGAAGGGCAACTACACCGAATGGCTGATGCAGAAGGACGAGCGCCTGAAGCAGGAAGACAACCAGGAAAAGGCCCGCCAGAAGGCGATCCAGAAGGAACTGGAGTGGTCGCGGCAGAACGCCAAGGGTGGCCGCACCAAGGGCAAGGCGCGTCTGGCCCGCCTGGAAGAGCTGCAGAGCGTCGACTACCAGAAGCGCAACGAGACCAATGAAATCTTCATCCCGCCGGGCGAGCGCCTGGGCAACTCGGTGATGGAGTTCAAGAACGTCTCCAAGAGGTTCGGCGAGCGCCTGCTGATCGACAACCTGTCGATGATCATCCCGCCGGGTGCCATCGTCGGCATCATCGGCCCGAACGGTGCCGGCAAGTCGACCCTGTTCAAGATGATCACCGGCCAGGAAAAGCCGGATTCGGGCGAGATCGTGGTCGGCCCGACCGTCAAGCTGTCCTATGTCGACCAGAGCCGCGACGCGCTGACCGGCAACCACAACGTGTTCCAGGAAATCGCCGGCGGCCTGGACATCCTCAACATCAACGGTGTCGAGATCCAGTCGCGCGCCTACATCGGCCGCTTCAACTTCAAGGGCCAGGACCAGCAGAAGCTGGTGGGCTCGCTGTCCGGTGGTGAGCGTGGCCGCCTGCACATGGCCAAGACCCTGCTGCAGGGTGGCAACGTGCTGCTGCTCGACGAACCGTCCAACGACCTGGACATCGAAACCCTGCGTGCGCTGGAAGATGCGTTGCTGGAGTTCCCGGGCAACACCTTCGTCATCTCGCATGACCGCTGGTTCCTGGACCGCATCGCCACGCACATCATCGCCTTCGAAGGCGACTCGCACGTGGAGTTTTTCCAGGGCAACTACCGCGAGTACGAAGAGGACAAGAAGCGTCGCCTCGGCGACGATGCCGGTCCCAAGCGCCTGCGTTTCAAGGCGCTGAAGTAAGCAGTACCCGGCCGGCCGCCGCGCTGCGGGCGGCCGCGTTTCGCCCCCGCCCGGCCCGGCCCGCCAGCGCCGGTCTCGTATA
>NZ_JASCOS010000149.1:0-7462 GCF_029959705.1 Stenotrophomonas sp. PS02297
CGCCTGGACGGCGCGGGGCGCCGGGCGCCCAAGTGAGCCACCCCGCGGGCGCCCACAAGGCGCCCGCTTCAATTCATCCCTTACCCCAACCGACTTTCCAAGCATGAAAGCCAGCGATATCAAGAAAGGCAACGTCGTCGAATACAACAACGGCGTCTACCAGATCCGCGACATCGAGCGCAGCTCGCCGCAGGGCCGCGGCGGCAACGTCCGCTTCCGTTTCATCATGTACAGCGTGCCGGGCGGCAACAAGCTCGACGCCAGCTTCGACGCCGACGACAACCTGCCGGAAGTCGAGCTGCTGCGCCGCCAGTCCACCTTCTCCTACATGGACGGCGATGCCTTCGTGTTCATGGACGACGAGGACTACACCCCGTACACGCTGGACGCGGACGTGATCGGCGACGACGCCGGCTACATCACCGAGGGCCTGGCCGGCATCTACGTGCAGGTGATCGACGACCAGCCGGTCGCCATCCAGATGCCGCAGCACGTGACCCTGGAAGTGGTGGAAACCCCGCCGGAACTGAAGGGCGGCACCGCCACCAAGCGCCCGAAGCCGGCCAAGCTGAACACCGGCATCGAGATCATGGTTCCGGAATACATCACCAACGGCGAACGCATCCTGGTCAACACCACCACCGGCGAGTTCGGCGGCCGCGCCGACTGATCCGGCGGCAAGCGGCAAACGACGGCGCCCCTGTGGCGCCGTCGTCGTCCATGAAGACCGGTGGCGGCGCGCCGATGACGCGGCAGTTCCCCATCCGCGACGGCGCACCCGGGACATTTTCCTGCCCCGACCGACCGGCGCCCTCCTGCCGCTGTCTCCCGTCCCTCCTGCCGCTTGCGGCCACCACTCTCGCCGCGGCGGAGGTCCGCCCCCGGCCTGTCTGACCGACCCCGGAAGCTGGGCAGTGGCGATGCCTGGCCGGTCGAACCCGAAGCGGCCGGGAACGAAGGCCTGCGCCGGGGCGTGCGCTGGTCGTACATCGATCTGGGCGCGACCGGCGACCGTCCGTCCATCGGCCAGCACGAGTACCTGGCCTTTGCCGGCTACCGCTTCGGGGCCTGGGCGTGAGCGACGACTTCGACGCGGGCACAGGAGCGGCTATCGGAAAAACCGCCTGCGCCTGGCCCGCAACCTCCGAGTGGCCGCCGCTTGCCAGCGCTATGCGCCGGACGCGCCCTCCGCCACCGGGAAATACATCGACACCGCCGCGCCGCCGAGCGTGGACGTGCCGATCTCGGCCATGCCGCCGGACTGCGCGACGAAGCCATGCACCTGGCTCAGCCCCAGCCCGCTGCCCTGGCCTTCGGGCTTGGTGGTGAAGAACGGCTCGAACACCGTGTCGCGGATTTCCCGGCCGATGCCCGGCCCGCTGTCGCCGACGGTGACGCGGATGTAGCCGGCGCTGCCGATGCCGGACGCGACCGGGCGCTGTTCCAGCCGCGCCTGCAGCAAGACGTCGCCGCACCCGCCGATCGCATCGCGGCTGTTGCCCAGCAGGTTCAGCAGGGCCGCTTCGAGCTGGCCGACATCCACCGCGACCGGCGGCAGGTCATCCGCCAGATCCAGCGTCACCTGGACGCCTTCCCCGCAGACGCGCTGGTAGAGATCCCGCGAGGCCACCAGCAGGTCGTTGACCCGGCACAGCTGCGGCACCAGCGCCTGGCCGCGGCCGAACACCAGCATCTGCCGGGTCAGCCCGGTACCGCGCTCGACCGCGCGGTGCGCCAGGTCCAGCAGCCGCCGCGTGCCCTCGTCCTCGGCCCGGCGCGCGGACAGCATGTCCAGGCTATTGGCGATCACCGACAGCAGATTGTTGAAGTCGTGCGCCAGCTCCAGGGTGAGCTTGCCGAAGGCGTCCAGCCGCTGCGCGCGCATCGCGCTTTCCTGCGCCTCCTGCACCCGCTTCTGGTTCTGGAAGAACTCGGTGATGTCGCGCACCACCATCAGGATGCGCGGGGCGCCGCCGTCGAAGACGCCCCGCTCCATGGTCAGCGCCGCGCGGAAGCGGGTGCCGTCCCTGCGCACCAGCGGGCAGGCGGACTGCTCGATGCCCTGCTCCCGCACCCGCGCCAGCAGCGCCAGGTGCATCCCGCGTTCCTGGTCGGCGCGGCTGAACAGGCTGGCGAAGCTGCGCCCGCGCAGTTCCTCTCGGGCATAGCCGTAGATGGATTCCACGCCCGCGGTGCCGTTATGGATCAGGCCGTCGTCGTCCAGCTCAAGGATCGCGCAGGAGCGCAGCTGCATCATGCCCTGCATCAGGCGGCTGTCCTCGTCATGACGCGGCAGGTAGTGCGGCTGCTGGTTCAAACGCGGTCTCCGTTGGCGTTCACGGCCGCGGCACGGGATCCACGCCGGCGGCTTCGGTGCCGCTAACGTACCGCAATCGCAGGCGCTGGCGCAGGTGATCCAGATTCGACTCCACGCCCAGCAGGCGCGCGCGTTCGGCCTCCGGCAACAGGTCCCGAAGCGCTGCGTCCAGCGAGCGCCGTTCGTCGCCCGCGGCCTGCGTGCGCCCGGCCACGTCGCGGCGGAGGACAGCGCGCTCGCGCTCCAACGGCAGGCCGTAGCCCTCGCTGGCCAGCATGCCCGGCGCCAGCAGCAGGCCGGCCTGCGCGAGCAGGCCGCGGACGCGCTCCAGTGCCGCGGCGTCGCCACCGCGCGCCAGCAGGCTGCGTTTGAGCAGGTCGCGCACGCGCAGTTCGCCGCGTCGCCACGCCGCCTGCTCCAGCACCAGCAGGGCGGCCAGCACGCGTTCGTCGTCCGCGTCCATCCAGCGCCGGCGCTCGCCCGGCGGCAGCTCCAGCCATCGCTCCACATCCGCCACCGGCGGCTGCAGGCCCGCGCGCACCACCTCGAACAACTGCCGGTAGCGCGGCGCGTCCGATTCGAAGTAATAACCGGCTCGCACCGCCGCGGCGCGGTCGCCGGGCGACACCGGAACCGCATCCCCGCCGCGCTCGAGGCGGCGCAGCAGGCCGACCGGCGTGATCGACGACAGCCGGCGCCCGGCCAGTCGCGGCACGCCGTCATGCAGCAGCTTCCAGGTTTCCACCGCGCAGTTGTTGCTGACGAAGTAATAGCGGCCGTCATAGGTCCAGTGCACCCGCGCGGCCTGTTCCAGCAGCGCGGCGATCTCCTCGCGTCGCAACCGCAGCGGCACGGACGAAAGCCCGCGCAGTTCGACCCGGGTGTAGTCCTCGACCACGCGGTCCAGCGGCAGCACGAACAGGCGCGAAGGATACGAGCCGGTCAGGCCACGCCAGTTGGACAACTGCACGTCGCCGACGAAGGCGCGGAAGGACAGCACCCGGTGGTACTGCAGGTCCATCCGGCACGCCGGCCCCGGCGCGCGTCCGGGCGCGCAGACCACCAGCCGCAGCATGCTGTGGCCCCAGCGGCTCATCGGCTGGCCGTTGCCCTCGGCCAGCAGGTAGTCGACCTCGTAGACGCGCGCCGGGTCCAGTTCCAGCAGGCCGGCCATGCCGTCCTGCGCGCCGGCTTCCACGAACGGCAACGCCGATGCACAGGTCGCTTCGGCCGCCGCCGGCAACGGTCCCAGCGCGGCGGCGAACCAGCGGTGCAGTGCCGGTCGCCGGCAGGCGTTGTCGACGTCGAGCAGGTAGTGCTCCAGGTTGACCGCGAAGAACTCGGCCGGGCTGTGCAGTTCGTACCGGTCGGGACTGCGCAGCAGGAAACGGTTGCGGCCGCGGCCCGGCAGCAGCGGTCGCACCTGCCACCCGGCCAGATCGAGGAAGCGCGCATCGTGCGACCAGCCGCCCGCCACGGAGCGGTCCAGCGCATGCGCCAGTTCGTGGATCAGCGCCGCCTGCGCCCGCCGCCAGGCCGGCGTCGATGCGCCTGCCCCGTCGCCGGGCAATGCCGCGAGCAGGCGCTGGTCCAGGCCGAGTTCGCTGCCGCGCGCGCGACCGGCCACATGGCTTGGCAGGTCGTCCCGCCAGCGCAGGCGCAAGGCGAGCGCATGGCCGTCGCGCACCGGTGTTGGCAGGCGCACCAGTACCTGTTCGATCAGTTGCCGGCTGGCCTGCAGTTCCTGCGCGGACAGTCCATCGGCGGCGACCTCGATCCGCAGTGCGGCCTGCACCGGCGCGGCGATTGCCGCGCACAGCAGCAGCGTCCAGCAATGCCGGCGCCACCGCCGGCAGGCGGCGCTCACAACGCCAGGATCTTCCGCGCCAGCGCCATGTCGCTGGCCTCGCGCGCGGCGGCGTCGCGCTCGCGCAGGTGCAGCAGGGCCGCTTCCAGCCAGGCGCCGCGGATGGCGCCCTCGCTGGCGACGAACGCCGCGGCATCGTCGCGCGCGTCCAGCACCACCTTGTCGTCGCCGGACGAGCTGCTGCTGGAATGCGAGGACGCGCCCGCCGCCGATCCGGCGGTGGTGCCGGCGAAGCTGGAAGACAGGGCCGACAACGGCAGGACGGCCAGGGCAAGGAACAGGATCGGACGGATCATCGGTGCGCGGGAATCGTGGAGCGGGAGGCAAGCATAACGGGCTGCCGTTCCCGGCGGCCCGCCGCTGCGCCCTCAGCGGTCGAACAGCTTGCCCGGGTTCATCAACCCCAATGGGTCGAACGCCTGCTTGACCCCGCGCATCAGCGCGATCTCCGCCGCATCGCGGGTGCTGGAGAGATAGGGTTTCTTGACCAGGCCGATGCCGTGCTCGGCCGAGATGCTGCCGTGGAAGCGGTGCAGCACCTGCGCCAGCAGCTTGGTCACCTGCTCGCACTGGCCCAGGAATTCGGCGTCGGAGCCATCCTCGGGCTTGAGCACGTTGATGTGCAGGTTGCCGTCGCCGATATGGCCGAACCAGACCACGTCGAACTGCGGATAGGCGCCGCTGATCAGCGCCTGCGCCTCCTCCAGGAAGGCCGGCATCGCCGAGATGCGCACCGACACGTCGTTCTTGTACGGCCGGTAGCGCGCCAGCGACTCGGTGATGCCCTCGCGCAGGCGCCACAGCTGCTGCGCCTGCGCCTCGCTGGCGCTGATCACGCCATCCAGCACCCAGCCCTGCTCCATGCAGTGTTCGAACGCGGCCAGCGCCGCGGCCTCGCCCGCCTCGTCGGCCGCGGCGTATTCGGTCACCACGTAGTACGGGTAGGTCTCGGCGAACGGATACGGCGCGCCATGCGCGGTGACGTGGTGCACGGCGCGATCGGTGAAGAACTCGAACGCTTCCAGCTGCATCCGCTCGCGGAACGCGGAGAACACCTGCATCAGCACCTCGAACGACGGCAATGCCAGCAGCATCACGTTGGTCGCCGGCGGCGGGTCGGTCAGCTTCAGCGTGGCCTCGACCACGATGCCGAGCGTGCCTTCCGAACCGATCAGCAGCTGGCGGAAGTCGTAGCCGCTGGAGTTCTTGATCAGGCCCTTGTTGAACTCGAGCAGTTCGCCGTTGCCGGCCACGACCTTGAGCCCGGCGATCCATTCGCGGGTGTTGCCGTAGCGGATCACGCGGATGCCGCCGGCATTGGTGGCGATGTTGCCGCCGATCGAACAGGAGCCACGCGCGGCGAAGTCCACCGGGTAGAGCAGGCCGTGTTCGCGGGCGGCGTTGTGCACGGCTTCCAGCGGCATGCCGGCCTGCACGGTCAGGGTGCGGTCCACCGCGTTGAAGTCCAGCGCCTTGTTCAGCCGCTCCAGGCTCAGCACCAGTTCGCCGTTGGCCGCGACCGCGCCACCGGACAGGCCGGTGCGGCCGCCGGACGGCACCACCGCGACCTTGTGTTCATTGGCCCAGCGCACCACCGCCTGCACGTCCTCGACACTGCCCGGCAACGCGATGGCCAGCGGCGCCGGCGTCCAGCGCCGGGTCCAGTCGCGCCCGTAGTGTTCCAGGTCGGCCGGATCGGTCTTCAGGCGCAGCCCCGGGCAGGATTGCAGCAGGGTGTCCAGGCGCGGGTCGGTCATGGCGGCGGGGGTGCTCGGCAGGGGAAACCGGAAAGCCTGCCAGCCGTGGCGCGGCACGTCCAGCGGCAGCAGGCGGCGGCGATGGATTCAGCTGAAACTGTCGGGTTATCAAGACATTACCAGGTGTCGCAGTGCACAAGAGCCGGTCGCTTCTGGCATAGTCGGCAACTCCCTCCGCTCGCACAGCCGCCACCGCCATGTCGCCGAAGAAAACCTCGTTCCCGAAGCAGGACATCCGTGTTTTGTTGCTGGAGGGGGTCAGCCAGACCGCGGTGGAAACATTCAAGGCGGCCGGTTACACGCAGATCGAATACCACACCAAGGCCCTGCCGGACGACGAGCTGAAGGCGCGCATCGCCGAGGCGCACATCGTCGGCCTGCGCTCGCGCACCCAGCTCACCGCCGAGGTGCTGGCGCACGGCAAGCGCCTGATCGCCGCCGGCTGCTTCTGCATCGGCACCAACCAGGTGGACCTGGAAGCGGCCGAGCTGGCCGGCATCCCGGTATTCAACGCGCCCTATTCCAACACCCGCTCGGTGGCCGAGCTGGTGATCGCCGAAGCCATCATGCTGACCCGCGGCGTGCCGCAGAAGAACGCGCAATGCCACCGCGGCGGCTGGTCCAAGTCGGCCGCCGGCAGCCACGAGGTGCGCGGCAAGGTCCTGGGCATCGTCGGCTACGGCCACATCGGCACCCAGGTCGGCGTGCTCGCCGAGGCGCTGGGCATGCAGGTGATCTTCCACGACATCGAGACCAAGCTGTCGCTGGGCAACGCGCAGCCGGCCGCCAGCCTGGACGACCTGCTCGCCCGCGCCGACGTCGTCACCCTGCACGTGCCGGAAACCGCGGCCACGCAATGGATGATCGGCGCGCCCCAGCTGGCGAAGATGAAGCGCGGCGCGCACCTGATCAACGCCGCGCGCGGCACCGTGGTGGTGATCGATGCGCTCGACGCGGCGCTGCGCTCCGGGCACATCGGCGGCGCCGCGCTGGACGTGTTCCCGGTCGAGCCGCAGGGCAATGGCGACCGCTTCGAGTCGCCGCTGATCGAACACGACAACGTGATCCTGACCCCGCACGTCGGCGGCAGCACGCTGGAGGCGCAGGACAACATCGGCATCGAGGTGGCCGCCAAGCTGGTCCGCTACAGCGACAACGGCAGCACCCTGTCGGCGGTCAACTTCCCGGAAGTGACCCTGCCCGAGCACGAACAGAGCCTGCGCCTGCTGCACATCCACCGCAACGTGCCTGGCGTGCTGTCGCGGCTCAACGAAGTGTTCTCGCGCCACAACCTCAACATCGACGGCCAGTTCCTGCGCACCGACCCGAAGCTGGGCTACGTGGTCGTGGACATCACCGCCACCGAGGAACAGGCCAACGCGATCCGCGACGAACTGGCCGCGATCGACGGCACGCTGCGCACCCGCATCCTGTATTGAGCCGCCGCGGCAGTGCCGGCCGCTGGCCGGCAACCGCAATGACGATGATCCCGAAGCTGCCGGCCAGCGGCCGGCATTACCG
>NZ_JASCOS010000014.1:0-51218 GCF_029959705.1 Stenotrophomonas sp. PS02297
CCGCCATTGCCGGGCCGCCGCGTCGATCGCGGCCAGGGCGCTGCGGCTGGCGTCGTGCGGCGCGCGCCCGTTGCGGAACGCGGCCAGCGCGCGCCAGCGCGCGGCCAGGGCATCGCCGCCGTGGCGCAGCGGATCGCGGGCTTCCAGCAAGGCGGCCAGGTCGGCGGCCAATGCCTGTTCGCGCGGATTGGCCGCGGCGATCAGCATCGCCGACAGGCGCGGGTGCGTGCCCAGCGCGAGCATGCGCTTGCCGGCAGCGGTGATGCCGGCGTTGTCGCCCAGCGCGCCCAGCCGTTGCAGCAGCTCGCGCGCGGCGGCCAGCGCGCCGGCTGGCGGTGGGTCGACGAAGCGCAGGTCGTCGCTGCCCCAGGCGGCCAGTTCCAGCACCAGCGCGGCCAGCTCCACCTGCGCCATCTCCGGCCGCCGCTGCGGTTCCAGCCGCTGCGATTGCGGCCACAACCGCAGCGCCCAACCGGCAGCCACGCGGCCGGCACGGCCGGCACGCTGGTCGGCCGAAGCCTGCGAGATCGCCACCGCGTCCAGCCGCGAGAAACCGCTGTTGGGGTCGTAGCGCGGCTCGCGCGCCAGACCGGCGTCGATCACCACGCGCACGCCGGGCAGGGTCACCGAGGATTCGGCCACGTTGGTGGCCAGCACCACGCGGCGGCGCCCGTCCGGATCGGGCTGCAGCACGCGCGACTGCTGTTCGACGGGCAGTTCGCCATGCAGCGGCAGGACATCGGTGTCGCCCGGAAGCACCGGCTCCAGCGCGGCCTGCACGCGTGCGATCTCGCGCTGCCCCGGCAGGAACACCAGCACGTCGCCCGGATGCGTCGCCAGCGCATGTTCGACCGCCCGCCGCGCCTGCGCTTCCAGCGCCTCGTCGCGCCGCGCCGGGAAGTGGCTCACGTCCACCGGGAAGCTGCGGCCCTTGCTGGACAGGCGCGGTGCGTCGAGGAAGCCCGCCAGCCGCTCGCCGTCGAGCGTGGCCGACATCACCACGATGCGCAGGTCCTCGCGCAGCCCGGCCTGCACGTCCAGCGCCAGCGCCAGGCCCAGGTCGGCGGACAGGTGGCGCTCGTGGAATTCGTCGAACAGCAGTGCGCCCACCCCTTCAAGCAGGGGGTCGTCCTGCAGCATGCGGGTGAGGATGCCCTCGGTGACGACCTCGATGCGGGTGCGCGCGGAGACCTTGTTCTCGAAGCGGATGCGGTAGCCGACGGTCTCGCCGACCGGTTCGCCGAGCTGCCGGGCCATGAACTGCGCGGCACTGCGCGCGGCGACCCGGCGCGGCTCCAGCATCACGATTTTCCCGCCCTGCAGCCAGGGCGCGTCGAGCAGCGCCAGCGGCACCTGGGTGGTCTTGCCGGCGCCGGGCGGGGCTTCGAGCACCAGGCGCGGGTGCGTGACGAGGCTGTCGGTGATCCGCGGCAGCAGTGGGGAAATAGGGAATTCGGCGACTTTCATGTGTGCGCAAGCATACGCGCTCGCCATGCGCGCCCGGCAGGCCAACGACAGGCGTGGATGATCCTTTTCGCCACCTTCCCGGGCGAAACAGGTCGCTTCCAGCCGGGGGTATTCGCGTTCCGATGATCCTTTCCATCCCCTTCCTGCGCGTTGATGGAATGCACGGCCGCAGTGGGCGCAGCCCACCCCTGCCCACCTCCACCAAGAGACTCACTCCCATGCGTATGACATCAACACCCCCCTTCGCTTTGCTGGCGCTATCGGTTCTGCTGGCATGTCCGGCCTGTCAACCCGCTGCGAACACGGATGTACCTGTCACGAGCGCCAATGAGCTTGCCGCCAATGCCGATGAGCCGGTCGCAAACGCTGATGAATCTGCCGCAAACGCCGATGCGCCTGCCGCGAACACTGACGAACCGGCCGCGAACGCCCATGAGCCTGTCGCAGACGTCGGTAAAGGCGGAAAACTATGCTCACCCAGAACATCAGAAAAACTGGCGGTTGAGTTCATCAACAACTCCAGCCAGTCCGTCAATTTCCACTGGATGGAATTTGATTGCACGGAAGGCGGCGGGCCGTCATTGGCACCTGGACAACGGGAAAAGGCCGTCACCCACCCCGGTCACATTTTCCTGGCGCGTGGCGAAGGCGATCAGGTTCTGCGCACCTTCACGGCATCTGCCGATGCCCAGACCTTCGTCGTGGATGACGCTCTGATTGCACGGATAGCCAAGGAAGGTGAACCCTATACCGAAGGCAATTGTTCGCCGAAAACCGAAGGCCGGTTCAACGTTGAGTTCATCAACCATCTGAATGAGCCGGTCAGGATGCAGTGGATCGGATTTGACTGCACGGTCCAGATGCTTCGCACGGTTCCCGCGAACGGAAAAACCAGGGAAATAACCTACCCCGGCCATATTTTCCGATTCGTTGATTCGGTCGGGCGCCAGCTCGCCACGTTTGATGTTTCTCCTGATGACGAGCAGCCCTACCACGTTTCCGATGACTGACTGCACTCCCGGTGCCCTCCACCGGGAGGTTGACAGCAGTGGTGCCAGCGGTTTTGTGGGGGGGCAGGGGACTCACCCGATGATCCTTTTCATCCCCTTCCTGCGCGTTTGTCGAGTGACCGATTGCCGTCATCACGGTAACGGCATCTTCCATTCGCTCCGAACCTGAGGAACCTCTCCATGGAACTCCCATCTCCACGTATCAAGCCGATGCGCACACGGCTTGCGCACGCCCTTCTCGGGGCATCGCTCACGGCCGTCGGCCTTGGCGCTGCGCTGCTGGCCCCCGTGCCTGCGCTGGCGCAGGTCGCCGCCTGGCAGACAGGGGCGCAGCCCATCGAGTTCGTGCGCGGGCATAAACACTGGTCCGAAACGCGCAGCCACTTCGTCGTCCTCAACCCCGATGGCAATCTTGTCGTGGCAAAGGCCGATGGCGGTTACGTCTGGGGCTTCGACACCCAGCCCAATATCGATCATCGGCTCGTGGGCCGGGTGGCCTGGCAGCCGGACGGCAATCTGGTGGCCTATGACGCAAAGGGCGGCTATCTCTGGTCGGCCCTGAGCAAGGATCCGGACAGTAGAAGCCGGCTGGTGTTGCAGTCCAACGGTGCGCTCCAGATCGTCTCCCCGCAACGTGGCGTGCTGTGGTCCAGCGACGGAAAACTCTCGGCACCTGGCGCTGCCCCGGTGACGACGGTGCCTGCGCCTGCACCCAAACCGGCACCCGCGCCGGCAGCGCCAGCACCTGCTGCCGAAGGCGTCGCGGGCAAGGGTTTTCCTTTTACTGCCGGGCAAACCATCCCGCAGGACGTGGAGTTCATTTCGCCTTCCAAACGCCACTTCCTGACCTTCCAGCGCAGTGGCAACCTGGTGGTCGCTTCTGCGGGCAAAAAGGCCTTCCTCTGGGGCCTGAACGTGCTGCCTGCGGTGGACTTCAGGCAGATACGCAGTGTCCGCCTGTCCAGCGATGGCAACCTGGTGGGCCTTGGCGAAAAGGGCAACATCATCTGGAAGGCGCTCAACGCCAACCCCGACCCCGCCTCGCGTCTGGAACTGTCCTATGGCGGCGCACTGCAATTGGTCTCGCCCAGCCGGGGCATCCTGTGGTCCAGCGACGGCATCCTTGAGCAGCCGATCCGGGTGGATTCGCGCCCGGCCGGCGTGAGCGCCTGCAAGCCCGAGGCTGGATGGAGCAAGTGTGTGCAGTTGGCAAGCCCGACCATCAAGATCATGGGCACCCCGAAAGTCAGCGACCAGGCGATAACCGCCGCTGCCAACGTGTACGCGGGGATGTTTGCCCGGCTCAAGCCGGCCTTCCCCGGCAGTTCGTTCAACGAATTCCGCGTCTATATGACCAACGGCGAAACCGAGCGGCAACTGGCCGCCCTGCCGGTGGTGGGCCAGATGTGGACGGATGGCTACGGCCCGAGGAGCCGGGCGGCGCTGCGGGGCGGTGCATCGCATGACTTCCTGTGGATCGAGGAACAGATGATCTGCAAGGAAGGCATCGTGACCCGCAACGAGGACTTCGCCGCAGGCCGTGCCGCCAGCGGGGACAATGCCTACCGCAGCTTCGATCAGGTCATCCATGAAATGGCCCATTCCATCGATAGTCGCTACAAGCTGATGGATACGCGCCTGCGCAGGGCCTACCAGGGCGACCCGACCGAGCAGTTCCCGCAGGGCGTGCAGGCGTGGTTCGGTGCGCCGGTACGCGAGTTCGGTGCCCAGGAAAGGGTGCTGCTGCAGGATTTGTTCACCGCCCGCGCCACGTTCTCGTGCGAGGGGGTTGTCCGCTGACGGCAGCGACCTGTCGCGATGCAGCCGGGTGCAATGCCATTGCGCCCGGCTGCCGCGTCATTCCTTCAGCAGGCGACGGTAGGCCGAATCGAGCGGGTAGGCGGCTTCCAGCCGGGGGCGGTATTCGCGTTCCAATGCCAGTGCGGCGCGGGTTTCGCCGGCGTCGCGCAGGGCGCGCGTATGGGCAAGGGCGTAACGGGCGGTACGCGGGTTGCGTGCGCCCTGGTCGTCGCGGGTGATCTGATAGGCGGCACGGGCCTGTGCCAGCGCGCCTGCCATGTCGCCACGCGCATGCGCGATGGCCGCGCGCGTGGCGGCGGTGCGGGAGCGCAATTCCGGCTCGACACCTGTACCGGCCGATGCGACCAGATCCAGCAGCTTGTCCGCTTCCGCGTAGTCGCCGTGCGCCACATGCCACCGCGCCAGCGGCAGGCGCGCATAGGCCAGTCCCACCGCGCTGTCCTGTGCGGCAGTGCGGTCGGCAATGACCCTTTCCAGCAGGCCACGCGCCTCGGCATCGGCATGGCCGGCTTCGATGAGGGCCTGCGCCAGCGTGGTTCTCAACACCAGCAGGCGATTCTTGTCGCGCCCCTCCACGAGGGTTTCGTAGAGGTCGCGGGCCTGTCGCAGTTGCACCACGGCGGTTTCGAACTGACCACGCTGGAAGCTGAGCCAGCCCGTGTGGAAAACAGCCTGCGCATACTGGAAGCTGTGCGCACCGTGCAGGCGCAGCAGCACCGGTACCCCCTTAGCCAGCGCCGCATCCGCCTCATCGAAGCGGCCCTGTTCGGCCAGCGGCATGGAAAGCGAGACACGTAGTTTCGCCAGGGTTGAGCTGTCTTCGCCGAACAATTCGCGGGTCAAGGCGATGCGCTCGCGCGAGACTGCCCATGCCCTGTCGTAGTCGCCGCCGAGATATTCCAGCGTGGTCTGTATCTGCTGGAGCAACGCAAGGTAGTCGCGCGTATGTGCGGCACTGGCATCGGCCAGCATCCGGCGCGCGCGCTCGCAATCGTTCAGGGCCTGCGCGTGGTCGCCGCCGCCGGAATGGAGCCTGCACAGGCCGCGCAAGCTTCGTGCAATTGCCGTCGGGTCCGCCTTTCCGGCTTCGCGCAGCGCCAATGCCTGCTGTGCGGCGTCCAGTTCACCGGCTGCCTGTGCCAGGGTTTCGTAGGCGTCGGCAAGCAACAAATCATCGCCTTTGCCGTGGCGGCGCACGAGGTCGAATGCACGTCGGGCGGCGTCTTCCGCCTCCTCGCTGGAGCCGATAACGGAATGGATGCTCGCCGCCTTGGCGCGCAGGCTGCGCGCGGCGGCCAGTGGGTCGTTCACGGTCGGGCGCAGATGCAGCTGCGCTGCCTCCTCCAGCAGTGGCGCGCCAACGTCGCCCTCGTTGATGCCGGAATAGGCGTTGCCCAGGGCTTCCAGCAGGCGCGCACGCACGCGCGGCTGGTCGGCCAGTTCCTCGTTCACCTGCTTGCGGCCACGGTCCAGCACGTCACGGGCGCTGAAATCATGGCGCTCGGCCTGGGTCGGGTCGGACAGTGAAAAGGCCGACACCAGGAACTCGGTGGTGCGGTCGGCCACTTCCGCCTGGAGGCGCGCCTCGCGCTCGGCCAGCACGGTGCGCCAGGTGAACGCACTCACCACCGCCAGCAGCGACGTACCGACCGCCAGCGGCCAGCGGTTGCGTTGCACGAAACGCTGTGCGCGGTAGCTCCACTGCCCGCGCCGCGCCAGCACCGGGCGCGCGCCGAGGAAGTGTTCCACGTCTGCGGCGAGTTCACGCACGGAGGCATAACGCTGCGCCGGTTCGCGGCGCAGTGCCTTGAGCACGATGGCGTCGATGTCGGCGGGGATGTGCAGCCCTTTCGCACGCGGTGCGGCGACGTGTTCGTCATCGTCCTTGCCGCTGCGCCTGCGGTGCTGGCTGGGTGGGGTGATGACGCCGGACAGGATGGCGCTGGCGCGTGCGTGGTCGGTATCCAGGTGCGCGAAGGGGCGCACGCCGGCCAGCAGTTCGTACAGCACCACGCCCAACGACCACACGTCGCAGGCCGTGCCCAGCGGTTTGCCGTCGATCTGTTCGGGGCTGGCATAGGCCGGCGTCATCGCCTGTGTCGCCGTGGCGAGCATCGCATCGGCATCGAGCAGGCGCGCGATGCCGAAATCCAGCAGCTTCGGCTCGCCACGTGCATCGACGAGGACGTTGGCGGGCTTGAGGTCACGATGGATGACCAGTCGCTCGTGCGCATAGGACACTGCTGCGCAGACTTTCAGGAACAGGCCAAGGCGTGCGCGAAGATCCAGCGCCCTGGCATCGCACCAGCGGTCGATGCGCTGCCCCTCGACGTATTCCATCGCAAGGAACGGCTCGCCTTCGGCATCCACGCCGGCGTCGACCAGCTGCGCGATGTTGGAGTGGTTCAGGCTGGCGAGGATGCGCTGTTCCTCCGCGAAGCGCGCATGCAGCGAAACGGCACCGGCATGCAGCCGCTTCAGTGCCACGCGCTGCCGTGCGCCGCCAGCCTCGCGTTCGGCCAGCCACACCACGCCCATGCCGCCTTCGCCCAGGCGCTTGACAAGCCGGTAGCGGCCCGGCGCGGTGGGATGGATGTGAAGGTCGGCTTCAAGTGCCTCGGCGGCGGCAGTGACGACGCGGGGAATGGCGTCCAGCGCGGTATCGTCGGCGGCAGCAACCAGCCATTCGACCTCGCGCCACAAGGCTGCATCGGCGCCGCATTGCGCCTCCAGATATGCGGCGCGCGCCTCCGGTGCGCGTTCCAGAACCGCATGCGCGATGGCTGTTGCGCGGGCGTAACGCTCGTCGCCGACGCCCTCAGGCATCGGCCAGCTCGCGCCGCAGCCACGCCCGCGCCATGCGCCAGTCGCGCACGACGGTGGGGCGCGCCACGCCGAGTACGTCGGCGATTTCTTCCAGCTCCAGCCCGGCGAAGAACTTCAGGTCGACCACCTGCGCCTGCCGTTGGCTGAGGCCGGCAAGGCGTTCAAGTGCTTCATCAAGGCCGAGCAAATCCGCCTGCGCTTCCGGTACGTCGATTTCCGCGATGTCCACGCGCCGGTTCGGTGGCGGGCGCTTGGCTGCTGCGTTGCGGCGTGCGATGTCCACCAGAACCCGCCGCATCATCTGCGCGGCAAGTCCCAGGAACTGCGCGCGGTTGGCCATGTCCAGTTGCTGCTGGCCCAGCACCCGCAAACAGGCTTCGTTGACCAGTGCCGTGGTCTGCAGGGTGTGGCCCTCGCGCTCGCCGCGCATCGCGCGGGAAGCCAGTACCTTCAGCTCGGCGTAGAACATCGGCGAAAGCCCGCCCTCCGTAGCGACAACCGTTGCAGCGCGACGAGGCAGGGGATCCAGCGAAATCGGCATGGGCAACGGGCGGCAACGTAACAGGATGGCGGAGCAAGATGGCATCATCCCCGGGCCTGGACAAGCCCCGCCGGGAAGCGAGAGGAGCCTGCCGGCAGCGCCGCACCGGTGGTTCGGCGGTGCAGTTTGGTCGCCGCTCGCGCCGCTCGTACAATTCCCGTCTTCCCATTTCCGATTCCCGGCTTCATGCAACTGATCGACATCGGCGCCAACCTTACCCACGAATCCTTCGTGCGCGACCTGGACGCGGTGCTCGAGCGCGCGCGTGCCGCCGGCGTGGCGCAGATGGTGGTGACCGGCGCCAGCCGCGAGCATTCGCCGATGGCACTGGAACTGGCGCGGCAACATCCCGGCTTCCTGTACGCCACCGCCGGCGTGCATCCGCACCACGCGGTCGAGTACACCGACGAATGCGACGCGGAAATGCGCGCGCTGCACGCGCACCCGGAAGTGGTGGCGGTGGGCGAATGCGGGCTGGACTACAACCGCGATTTCTCGCCGCGCCCGGCGCAGCGCAGGGCGTTCGAACGCCAGCTGCAGATCGCCGCGGACCTCGCCGTCGACGGCGTGGGCAAGCCGCTGTTCCTGCACCAGCGCGACGCGCACGACGACTTCCTGGCGATGATGAAGAACTTCGACGGCCGGCTCGGCCCGGCGGTGGTGCACTGCTTCACCGCCGAGCGTCGCGAGCTGTTCGACTACCTGGACCGCGACTGGCACATCGGCATCACCGGCTGGCTGTGCGACGAGCGCCGCGGCGCGCACCTGCGCGAACTGGTGAGGCACATCCCGGCCGGGCGGTTGATGATCGAGACCGACGCGCCCTACCTGCTGCCGCGCACGCTGCGGCCGCTGCCCAAGGACCGCCGCAACGAGCCGGCGTTCCTGCAGCACATCGTCGAGGAACTGGCGCGCGACCGCGGCGAGGACGTGGCACTGACCGCGGCCAACGCCACTGCCACCACGCGCAAGTTCTTCCGCCTGCCGGCGTCAGCCGGCTGAGCCGGGAAATGCCACCGTCGCCCGCGCGCCGCCTTCCGGCGATGCCTCCAGCGCGAAGCGGGCGCCATGCAGGTTGGCGATCTCGCTGACGATGGACAGGCCCAGCCCGCAGCCATCGCCGTCGGTGTCCAGCCGGTAGAACCGTTCCAGCACGCGCGCGCGTTCGCCGGCGGGAATGCCCGGGCCATCGTCGTCCACGCGCAGGGTCGGCGGCGTGGCGGACAGGCTCAGGGTCACCCGCCCGTCGCGGCGGCCGTAGCGCAGCGCGTTGTCGAGCAGGTTGCCGATCATCTCGCGCAGCAGCTGGGCTTCGCCCTCGACCGGCACGCCCTGTTCCGGGCCGTCGTAGCCCAGGTCCGCGCCCTGGGCGATGGCGCGGTCGGCATGGCGCTCCAGTTCGTCGCGGCACAGCGCGGCCAGATCCAGCGGACGCAGCCGCAGCGCGCCGCTGCCGGCTGTTTCCGAGCGGTTGAGCATCAGGATCTGGTGGGTGAGGTGATGCAGCCGGGTCAGGCCGTCCAGCACCGCGTCGAGCGCGGCCCGGCGGGCGTCGCCGTCGGTCTCGCGCAGTGCGCTTTCCAGCCGTACCTGCAGTGCCGCCAGCGGCGTGCGCAGCTGGTGCGCGGCATTGGCGACGAAGCGCTGCTGCTGTTGCTGCGCGTCGACCAGGCGCCCGATCAGGGTATTGATGGCGTCCAGCGCCGGCTGCAGTTCGCGCGGGCTGTCGCCGTGCAGCGGCAGCGGCCGCAGCTGCTGCACGTCGAACGCGGCCAGGCGCTGCGTGGCGCGGTTGACGTTGCCGACCACCGCCGCGGTGCCCCAGCGCAGCGCCGCCGCCGCCAGCAGCAGCACGACGGCCTGCAGCGGCAGGCTGGACAGCAGCAGGCGCCGCTCCAGGCGGTGCCGCTTGATCCGGGTCTCCGCCACGCGGACAAGCACCGGCCGCCGCGCGCCGGGCAGGGCGATGGCGACCTGCACCGCGCGCACGGCTTCGCCGTCGATCCAGGCGTCGTAGTACAGCGGTTCGCCGTTGCCGGGCACGGCCGGCGCCGGCAACGGCCGATCGCCGAACAGGAGGTGGCCGTTGTCGGCGACCTGGCCGTAGACGCGGTCCACCGTGTCCCAGCGGAACATGCGCGCGGTGGCATCGCTCATGGCGATGCCGGCGTTGCCGTCGCGCACGTACAGCAGCTGCGACAGCGCCATCGCCGAGTCCCACAGCCAGCGGTCGTAGACCTGGCCGGCGTAGTGCCGCGCCAGTGCGAAGGACGCCACCGCGCTGACCAGCAGCAGCAGCAGCAGCGGCAACCACAGCCGGCGCAGCAGCAGCGAGCGCAGGCTGGCCGGGGCTCGCGTCACGGCATGGCCTCGATCCGGTAGCCCAGGCCGCGCAGCATGCGGATGCCGGCGCCGGCGCCGGCATCGGACAGCTTGCGGCGCAGGCGGCTGAGGTGGACCTCGATCACCGACAGGTTGGCGTCGGCGTCCCAGTTGTAGACCGCGTCGAACAGGCGCTGCTTGGACACCACGCGCCCGGGCTGCTGCATCAGGATCTCGATCAGCGCCAGCTCGCGCGCGGTCAGTTCCAGCGGCGTGCCGTCGTCCAGGCGCGCGCCGCGGATGCCGGCATCGAACACCAGCCGGCCGATGCACTGCAGTTGCGCGCCATTGCCGCGCCGGCGCACCAGTGCGCGCACCCGCGCTTCCAGTTCGCCCAGCGCGAAGGGCTTGGGCAGGTAGTCGTCGGCGCCCGAATCCAGCCCGCGGATGCGGTCTTCCACGCCATCGCGCGCGGTGAGGATCAGCACCGGCGTGTCCATCCCGGTGCGGCGCAGCTGCGCCAGCAGGTCCAGTCCGTCGCCATCGGGCAGGCCCAGGTCGAGGATCAGCAGGTCGTAGTCCACCGCGTCGAGCGCGGCCGGCACGAGCTGCGCGCGGTCCAGGTGGTCGCACGCATGCCCGCCCTGCGCCAGCGCGCGCAACAGGCCTTCGGCGAGTCTACGGTCGTCTTCGATCAGCAGGATACGCATTGCAAGTTTCGCGCAAGGTTTTGGTCAGTTTCCCGCAAGTTCGCCACCTTATCGTGCCGGCGATGAATGCCAAGCCCCTGCTGTTCCTGTCGCTGCTGACGCTGCCGTGCATCGCCGACGCCATGACCCTGGCGCAGGCCGAAGCCGCCCTGCGCGAGAAAAACCCCGACATCCTCGCCGCGCGCATCGAGCTGCGCGGCGCGCAGGGCGATCTGTTCGATGCCGCGCGCCGGCCGCCGGCGGAACTGAGCATGGGCAGCAGCAAGATCAGCCGCCAGCAGGGCATCGGCGCCGGTCCCTGGAAGGACAAGCGCGTGGACAGCACGCTCGGCCTGGGCTGGACCTGGGAGCGCGGCGGCAAGCGCCACCTGCGCGTGGATGGCGCGCAGGCGCGTGGCGAGGCGGCGCGGCTGGACCTGCTCGACCAGCAGCGCGAGCAGGTGTTCGCCCTGCATGAAGCGTATTTCGGCCTGAAAGCCGCGCAGCAGTCGCTGCAGATGGCCGACGACAACCGCGCAGGTTCGGCGCGCGCGCTGGCCGCGGCCGAGCGCCAGCTTGCCACCGGTGCGATCGCGCCGATCGAGCGCAACCGCCTGGCGGTGGAGGACATGAAGGCCGAGGCTGAAGCGCGGCAGGCGCGGCAGGAACTGCTCGACGCGCAGACCGGGCTGGCATTGCTGATCGGCAGCACGCAGCCGCCGGAGCAGCTGCAGGCCGACGACCCGTGGCCGCAGTCCGGCGTGGCGGCGGAACTGCCGCAGGACTTCGACCCGGCCCTGCGCGCCGATCTGCAGGCCGCCGCCGCGCGCGTGCACGCGGCCGACGCCGAGCGCAGGCTGGCGCGCAGCCAGCGTCACCGCGACGTGCAGCTGGGCGTGGAGATGGAGCGGGAGCCGACCGACATCGGCGGCGTCACCTGGGGCTTCTCGGTCAGCGTGCCGCTGGCCGGTCCGGACCACTACCGCGGGCAGATCCTGCGCGCCGAGGCCGACTACGACGCGGCCGTGCTCGAGCAGCAGCGCAGCGGCCAGCTGGCGCGCGCGCAACTGCGCCAGGCCGGCGGCCAGCTGGAGGCAGCCGGCACCCGCCTTCGGCACTACGAACAGCGTATCGCCCCGGCCGCGCGCCAGGCGCTCGATGGCATGGAGCTGGCTTACCGGCGCGGCGCCGCCAGCCTGACCGATCTGCTCGATGCGCGCCGCACCTGGCGCGAAGCCGAACAGGAGCGCGTGCAGGCGCTGCTGGAACACGCCGTGGCCCTGGCGCGCTGGCAGGCGCTGGTCGCGCTCCCCTCTCCGCAAGGAACCTGATCCGATGAGTCGCAAGGTCTTTTCCCTCCCGGCGCGCTGCGGCCGCCTCGGTCCGCTGCTGCTGGCGCTCGCGCTCGGCGCCTGCGGCCATGAAGAAGAAGGTGCCGCGCCCGCTGCGCCGCAGGTGGAGAAGGACAGCATCCGCTTCGCCGCCGACAGCCCGCAGCTGCAGGTGCTGCGCAGCGCCGCCGCCGAAGCGGTGACGGCCAGCCAGGTGCAGGTGCCGGCGCGACTGGCGTGGGACGACACCCGCACCAGTTACCTGCGCGCGCCGATGGCGGGGCAGGTCGCGCAGCTGGTGGCGGCGCCGGGCCAGGCGGTGCGCGCCGGGCAGACGCTGGCCTGGATCACCTCGCCCGAGTTCGGCCAGCTGCAGGCCGAGGGCGCGCGCGGACAGGCCGAACTGCGCCAGGCGCAGCATGAGCTGACGCGGGTGCGTGAACTGCATGAGGCGGGCATCGCCTCGGGCCGCGAGCTCGACGAGGCCGAAGCGACCTTCGCCGCCAGCCGCGCCGAACACGCGCGCTCCAGCACGCTGGCGCGGGCGCTGGGCAACGGCGGGCGCATCGACCAGCGCCTGCCGCTGCGCTCGCCGGTCGACGGCGTGCTGGTAGAGCGCAACATCAGCCCCGGCATGAGCGTGTCGGCCGAAAGCGAACGGCCGCTGGCGGTGGTCAGCGACCCGGGACACCTGTGGCTGCTGCTGGACCTGCCCGAGCATCTGGCCGCGCAGGTCCATGCGGGCCTGCAGGTGGCCATCGACGACGGTGCCGGACAGGCGCTGCACGTGCCGCTGCAGCACGTGGCCGACTACGTGGACAGCGAGACCCGCGTGGTCCATGCGCGCGCCGAGGTGGATAACGCTGCGCGCCGCTTCAAGGCCGGGCAGTACCTGCGCGCCACGTTGTCGTTGCCGCTGGCGCAGGGCGTGGCGGTGCCGGTGGCGGGCGTGCTGCTGATCGACAACCGCCAGGTGGTGTTCGTCGATGAAGGCAAGGGCCGCTACCGCCGCCAGCCGGTGGTCGGCGAGGACATCGGCGGCGGCCGCGCCTGGGTGCGCGAGGGCCTGCAGGCGGGACAGCGGGTGGTGGTCGATGGCGGGCTGCTGCTGCAGCAACTGCTCGACCAGCCGCAGGCGGCCCCGCACGGCAGCGCGCAGGCATCGCCATGATCGACCGCCTGGTTTCCTGGTGCCTGCGCCAGCCGGTGATGGTGATGCTGGCGCTGGTGCTGTTCATCGGCGCGGCGCTGGTGGCCTTCCGCGAACTGCCGGTGGAAGCGTTCCCGGACGTGTCCGACACCCAGGTCACGGTGGTCTCGCTGTATCCCGGCCGCGCCGCCGAGGAGGTCGAGCGTGAAGTCACCATGCCGCTGGAAGTGGCGCTGTCGGGCATCCCGCATTCGGTCAGGGTGTTCTCGCACACGCAGTTCGGGCTGTCGATGGTGATCCTCACCTTCGACGACGGCGCGGATGACTACTTCGCCCGCGCGCAGGTGCTCGAGCGGCTGCAGGACGTGGACCTGCCCGAAGGCGTGCATCCGGGCATCGAGCCGATGAGCTCGGCGGTGGGCGAGATCTACCGCTACGTGCTGCGCGGCGAACACATGAGCCCGACCGAGCTGCGTACGCTGCAGGAATGGGTGATGGCGCGGCAGCTGCGCACCGTACCCGGCGTGGCCGACGTGATCGGCTTCGGCGGCTGGCTGCGCGCCTTCCAGGTGCAGCCGGACCTGGACCGCCTGCGCGACCGTGGCGTGAGCCTGGAGGACTTCGCCAAGGCGCTGCAGGAAGGCAGCTCCAACGCCGGCGGCGGCTATGTGGAGAAAGGCCAGCAGCAATACCTGATCCGCGGCGTCGGCCTGCTCGGGTCGCCCGAGGACATCGGCCGCATCGTCGTGGCCGAGCGCGATGGCGCGCCGGTCCTGGTGCGCGACCTGGCCACCGTCGCCGATACCGGCCTGCCGCGGCAGGGCCTGGTCGGACACGATGGCAACGACGACGCCGTGTTCGGCATGGTGCTGATGCGCAAGGGCGAGAACCCTTCCCGGGTGCTGGACGCGCTGCACGAACGCATCGCCCAGATCGAGAAGAACCAGCTGCCCGCCGGCGTGAGCATCGAGCCGTTCTACGACCGCTCGTGGCTGGTATCAACCACGCTGCGCACCGTGTTCGGCAACCTGGTCGAAGGCGCGGTGCTGGTGTTCCTGGTGCTGTGGCTGTTCCTGTACAACCCGCGCGCGGCGCTGATCGTGGCGGCGATGATGCCGCTGGCGCTGCTGTCCACCTTCCTCGGCCTGCGGTTGTGGGGCGTGCCGGCCAACCTGCTGTCGCTGGGCGCGATGGACTTCGGCATCATCATCGACGGCGCGGTGATCGTCACCGAGCACATCGTGGCCAGGCTGGCGCTGCTGCCGCCCGGCAGCGACCGCCGCAGCAAGCTCGATACGGTGCTGTCGGCCACGCGCGAGGTCGGGCGGCCGACCTTCTTCTCGATGCTGATCATCATCGCCGCGCACATCCCGATCTTCACCCTGCAGCGCCACGAAGGGCGCATGTTCGCGCCCATGGCCTATTCGGTGACCTCGGCCCTGATCGGCGCGCTGATCCTGGCGCTGACCGTGGTGCCGCTGCTGTGCTACTGGTGGCTGGGGCGCGGCAGGCCGCCGCGCGCGGACAACCCGTTGATGCGGCGCCTGAGCGGTTGGTACCGGCCGGTGCTGGAGCGCGCGCTGGCGCGGCCGAAGACGGTGGCGCTGAGCGCGCTGGCGATCCTGGCGGTGACCCTGGCGCTGGGCACGCGGCTGGGCAGCGAGTTCCTGCCGGAACTGGACGAGGGCTCGATCTGGCTGACCGCCACGCTCGACCCCAGCACCAGCCTGAGCGAGGCGCAGGCCCAGTCGCGGCGCATCCGCGAACTGGTCGGGCAGATGCCGGAGGTATCCACCGTGGTCGCCAAGCTGGGCCGGCCGGAAGACGGTTCCGACGCCAAGGGCGCCAACCAGATCGAGGCGCTGGTCGCGCTCAGGCCGGAGAAGGAGTGGCGCAGCGGATTGAACAAGGCGCAGCTGGTGGCGCGCATGCAGCGCACCCTGGAGCAGCGCATCCCCGGGCCGGAGTTCTCGATCTCGCAGCCGGTGCGCGACAACATCCTGGAGAGCATCTCCCAGATCAAGGGGCAGATCGTCATCAAGATCAGCGGCGACGACCTGGACCAGCTCAATGCCCAGGCCCAGCAGGTGCTGGCGCAGGTGCGCGACGTGGAGGGCGTGGAGAGCGCCTTCATCGACCGCGACGGCAGCCTGCCGCAGCTGCGCATCGACATCGACCGCGAACGCGCGGCGCGCTACGGGCTGAGCGTCAAGGCCATCGACGAGGTGATCGAAACCGCACTGGGCGGGCGCGAGGTCGGCGAGCTGTGGCAGGGCGAGCGGCGCTTCCCGGTGACCCTGCGCCTGGCCGACGGCGACCGCGAGCTGCAGCGGCTCAAGCAGGTGCCGGTGGACATCGGCCAGGGCCGCACCGTCACCCTGGGCGACGTGGCCGACTTCGGCATGGCCAGCGGCGCGATCAACATTTCCCGCGACAACGGCCAGCGGGTCAAGGCGATCAGCGTCTTCATCGCCGGCCGCGACATGGGCAGCGTGGTGGCCGACATGCGCCAGCGCGTGGACGCGTCGCTGCGGCTGCCGCCGGGCTACGGCGTCAGCTGGTCGGGCGAGTTCGAGAACCAGCAGCGCGCGATGCGGCGCCTGGCCTGGGTAGTGCCGCTGTCGGTGCTGATCATCTTCGTGCTGCTGTTCGATGCGTTCAAGGACGTCACCAGCGCCGGGCTGATCCTAGCCAACGTGCCGTTCGCGATGATCGGCGGCATCCTGGCGCTGCTGCTGACCGGCATTCCGCTGTCGGTGTCGGCGGCGATCGGCTTCATCGCCCTGTTCGGGCAGGCGGTACTGAACGGGGTGGTGATGCTCAGCCGCTTCGGCCAGCTGCGCGAGCAGGGCCTGCCGCTGTACGAATCGGTGGTGCAGGGGTCGCTGCAGCGGCTGCGCACGGTGCTGATGACCGCGTTGCTGGCGATGTTCGGCCTGTTGCCGATGGCGACGTCGCACGCCATCGGCGCCGAAACCCAGAAGCCGCTGGCGGTGGTGGTGATCGGCGGCCTGATCTCGGCGATGCTGCTGACTCTGGTGGTGCTGCCGGCGCTGTACTACTGGGTGCACCGGCGCCGCGAACGGCGCGAGGCGGCGCCTGCCTGACGGGGATGGGCCGTCTCCCCGCGGAGACGGCCCGCCAGGTGCGCGATCAGCGCTTGACCGGTTCCACCCGGCGGTTGCGGGCGCGGCCGTCCTCATCGGCGTTGTCGGCCACCGGCTTGTCGTCGCGGTCGTGGAGGGCGCCGGCATCCTGCGCCGTTGCCGCGGCCGGCGGGTGCATCGCCGCTGTCGGGCGCCGCGCCGCATCCGGCCAGCAGCAGCGCCGCCATGCCGTATCCCCATGCCTTCCCGTGCCTGCGCACGCGTGTTTCTCCTTGAACGGGGGAGGGGCGAGCATCACGGGGACATGTTTCGCCACCGTGCTGCGTGCATTACCTGGCCTGGGGGAGCATGTCGCTGGCGGGGACGGCAGTGCCGTCGCCCGCGGCCCAGGCATCGGCCAGTCCTTCGCGGTAGGTGCGGAAGCGCGGCTGCCATTGCAGCGCCTCGCGCGTGCCGCGGCTGTCGATGCGCTTGTTGCTCGCGTGGAAGCGGCGCAGCGCCGGATCGAGTGCCGGATCGTCCCAGGCCTGCGCCGGCGGCATCGCGAAACCGCCCAGCCGCGCGGCGCAGGCCAGCACGTCCTGTGGCGGCGCCGGTTCGTCGTCGGCAGGCAGATACAGGGCATCGCGCGACGGCCGCCGCATCGCGGCGATCAGCGCCTCGGCGAGGTCTTCGACATGCAGCCGGTTGAAGACCAGGCCGGGCCGCACGATGTGGCGCGCGTTGCCCCGGGCCAGCCGCACCAGCGCATTGCGGCCGCGCCCGTACAGGCCGGGCAGGCGGAACACGGCCAAGTCGATGCCGCGTCCGTGGGCGAGCGCGCGCCACTGTGCTTCGGCGAGCAGGCGTTGCGTGGCGGTGGTGCCGCCGGCGTCGGCGCGGGAATGCTCGTCGATCCAGCCACCGTCGCGGTCGCCGTACACGGCGGTCGAGGACAGGTAGCCGGCCCAGCGCAATGCGGAGCTGGCCTGCAGGGCGGGGGCGAGCAGGCGCAGCGCGGGATCGCCGTCGACATCGGGCGGCACGCTGCCCAGCACCGCGTCGGCGCGTGCGACGGCGGCGAGCAGCGCCGCATCGGGGGCGTGGCCGGCATGCAGGCGGTGACGCACGAGGCCGTCATCGGGCGCGACGGCGGGATCGCGCACGCTGCCCTCCACGGCGACGCCGAGGGACTCCAGGCGCAACGCCAGCGTGCGCCCGGCATGGCCGAGGCCGAGGATCAGCACCCGCCGCGGCAGGGTGCCGGTGGTGGTCATGCGCGCTGCTGCGCTTCGTAGGCCTGAAGGTGGCAGTACGCGCTCTGCAGCAGGGGCGCGGATTGCCCGGCGGCCAGGGCGCGGTCGAGCATGTCGCCGACGATGTGCGCCGCTTCCACGCGCTGCCCCGCCTCCAGGTCGCGCAGCATCGAGGCCTTGATCGGCGAGCCGGCCCGGGTCAGCGCGGCCAGGGCGATCTCCTGCGCTTTCGCCGGTATCGGCTGGCCGGCGTGCGCGGCCACGGCCAGGCATTCGTCGTACAGCGCGCGCATGAACGCGGTGCCGTGGTCGGTGGCGACGATGCCGCCGATATCGGCGCGCATCAGGCAGGTGCCGGCCGCCAGCGCGGTCAGGAAGGTGTACTTGATCCACTGCTCGCCGACGATGTCGGGCGAGGCGACATGATCGATGCCCGCCGCCGCGCAGGCGGCCGCGAGCGCGGTGACCCGCGCGCTGCCGGTACCGCCCTCGCGCTCGCCGAAGGTGAGGCGAGCGGGCTTGTCCAGATGCACGACGGCGCCGTCGCCGGCCTTGGTCGCGCTGATGAAGCACAACCCGCCGAGCACCGCGTCGCGGCCGAAGCGCGCATCCAGCGCGGCATAGTGGCGCAGGCCGTTGAGGATCGGCAGCACCGTGGTGGTGGCGCCGACCGCCGGCGCGATCGCCTCGATCGAGCTGTCCAGGTCGTAGGCCTTGCAGCTGAGGACCACCAGGTCGAACGGACGTTCCTGCGCCAGCGCCGGCAGGGCATCGGCGGTGACGTGCGCGACCGGGAACGCGGCGTCGCCGAGCGGGCTGCGGATCACCAGCCCGTCGCGCTGCAGCTGCGCGGCGCGCGCCGGACGCACCAGGAAGGTGACGTCGCTCCCGGCCTGGGCCAGCCGGCCGCCGAAATAACCGCCGGTACCGCCGGCGCCGAGGATCAGGATGCGCATGTCGCAGGCTCCGGCATTGTTCCAAGAAGGGATTTGGGCAGGGCGCGCAACGCGGTCAGCTGCGCAGCCCCACGCCGCGCCGCAGCAGCCACAGCGACAGCGCGGTGAGCGCGGCGACGAAGCCCAGCATCAGCGCGTAGGACACCCACGGCGTCACGTCGCTGGTGCCCAGCAGGCCGTAGCGGAACGCGTTGACCATGTAGAAGATCGGGTTGGCCTTGGTCAGCGCCTGCGCCCACGCCGGCAGCAGGGTGACCGAATAGAACACGCCGCCCAGGTAGGTCAGCGGGGTCAGGATGAAGGTCGGCACGATGGCGACGTCGTCGAACTTCTTGGCGTACACCGCGTTGATGAAGCCGGCCAGCGAGAAGATCGTCGAGCCCAGCAGCACTGTGGTCAGGGTGACCAGCGGATGCGGGATGTGCACGCGGGTGAAGAACATGGCGATCAGCAGCACGATGGCACCGACCATCAGCCCGCGCAGCACCGCGCCGGCGACGTAGCCGCCGAGGATCACCCAGTTCGGCATCGGGCTGACCAGCAGCTCCTCGATATGGCGGCCGAACTTGGCGCCGAAGAACGAGGAGCTGATGTTGCCGTAGCTGTTCTGGATGACGCTCATCATCACCAGGCCCGGCACGATGAACTGCATGTAGCTGTAGCCGCCCATGTCGCCGATCTTCGAGCCGATCAGGCCGCCGAAGATCAGGAAGTACAGGGTCATGGTGATGGCCGGCGGCACCAGGGTCTGGCCCCAGATGCGCAGGATGCGGTTGATCTCGCGGCGGACGATGGTGCCCAGCGCCACCCAGTTGCGGGCGCGGTCGGTCATGGGGGCGTTGGCCACGGGCGCGGGGGTGCTCATGCGGCGGTGTTCTCCAGGTTGCCGGTGAGGCGCACGAACAGCTCCTCCAGGCGGTTGCTCTTGGTGCGCATCGAGCGCACGCGGATGCCGGCGGCGCCCAGCGTGTCGAACACGCGGTTCAGGTCCATCGCCCGCGGCATGTCCAGGTCCAGGGTGTGCGCGTCGACCGCGGCCAGCTGCGCGCCCTCGATGTGCGGCAGCTGCGCGGGCAGCTCGCCGTCGATGTCGAGCACGAAGCCTTCCACGTCGAGCTTGGCCAGCAGGCCGCGCATCGGCCCCTGCTCGACGATGCGGCCATGGTTGATGATGGCCAGGTTGCGGCACAGCTGCTCGGCTTCTTCCAGGTAATGCGTGGTGAGGATGATCGTGGTGCCGGCGGCGTTGATCTCCTGCAGCGTCTTCCACATGTCGCGGCGGATCTCGATGTCCACGCCGGCGGTGGGCTCGTCCAGGATCAGCAGGCGCGGGCGGGTCATCATCGCGCGGGCGATCATCAGCCGTCGCTTCATGCCGCCGGACAGCGTGCGGCTCATCATCTGCGCCTTGTTCCACAGGTGCGCGCGCTTGAGCTCCTCTTCGGCGCGGACCTCGGCCTCGGCGCGCGGGATGCCGTAGAAGCCGGCGTAGTTGACCAGGATGTCGAAGGGCTTCTCGAACAGGTTGAAGTTGATTTCCTGCGGCACCAGCCCGATCAGGCGCATGGTCGCGCTGCGCTCGGCCACCAGGTCGGTGCCGAACACCTGCACCTGGCCTTCGCTCAGGTTCACCAGCGAGGACACGATGCCGATCAGGGTGGACTTGCCGGCGCCGTTGGGGCCGAGCAGGGCGAAGAAATCGCCGGGGGCGACTTCCAGCGAGACGCCCTTGAGCGCCTGCACGCCGTTGTCGTAGGTCTTGCGGAGGTCATGCACGCGCAGCGCGGGCGCGACGGGAGAGGTTCGGGAGTCCAAGCTCGGGGCCTTCGCGCCGGGGAGACGGCGCCGGATGAGTGCGAGCCGGTATTATAGGTGCCCCCGCGGCCCCGGCCCGGTTACACACTGTTGCTCGTGCCTGCACAATTCCCCCTCAGACTGGCCGGTCGCCGCATGCTGGCGCCCACCGTCGGCCACTACCAGTTCATCCGCGACGACGGCCAGCCGCTGGATTTCCAGCCAGGGCAGTTCATCCAGGTGCATTTCGAGTACGCCGACGGCACCGCCACCAAGCGCAGCTATTCGCTGGCGACCATCCACGACCACGTGCTCGGCCCGGGCGACGCGGTGGAGATCGCGGTCAGCTTCGTGCCCGGCGGTGCCGCCACCGCGCTGTTCGAGGGGCTGGAGATCGGCCAGCACGTCACCGGCAGCGGCCCGTTCGGGCGTTTCTGCCTGCAGCCGGGCGACCGCAATGGCCGTTACCTGCTGATCGCCACCGGCACCGGCGTCACCCCGTACCGTTCGATGCTGCCGCTGCTGGCCAGGGCCATGCAGGAGCGTGGCGTCGAGGTGGTGCTGCTGCAGGGTGCGCGTACCCCGGCCGAGCTGCTGTACGCCGACGACTTCCGCGCCTTCGCCGCGGCCAACCCCGGTTTCCGCTACATGCCCTGCCTGTCGCGCGAACTGCCGGCCGACCCGCACCCGGACGTGCGCAGCGGCTACGTGCAGCAGCAACTGGCCGAGCTGGTCCCGGACCCGGCGCGCGACATCGCCTACCTGTGCGGCAATCCGGTCATGGTCGACGCCTGCTTCGAGGCGCTGAAGGCCGCCGGCCTGCCGGTGCCGCAGGTGCGCCGCGAGAAGTACGTCAGCAGCAAGTAGGCGGGGCTGCGCGGCCGCCCCCGCATGCGGCATGATTCCGCCAGGTGCCCCGTGCGTGGCGGCACCGCTGGACGCAAGGACTCCCGGGCTTGGCTTCGCTGGACTTCCCCACCATCGCCATCATCGGCCTGCTGCTCAACATCGGCCTGGCGGTCGGCTTTTCGCTGATCCTGCTGGTGATGCGCGGCCAGCCGGTGCCGCGGCTGTGGGCGGCGAGCCTGTGGGCCGGCGCGGTGAGCACGGTGATGGTCAGCCTGCCGGTGCCGCTGCCGGAACCGGCGGCCATCCTGGTGCGCAATGCGTTCGCCGTACTGGGCAGCATGCTGATGCTGTTCGGCGTGGCCCTGCACGTCGGCCGGCGCGCGCCGGTACGCCCGGCACTCGCACTGGCCGGCGGCTACCTGCTGGCCATCGTCTGGTTCAGCACGGCCAGGCCCGACCTGGGCATCCGCCTGGCGCTGTACAGCGTGCTGATCATGATCTGGAAAACCTGGGAGGCCTGGCTGCTGCTGCGCCATGCCCCGGCCGACGTGCGCCGCAGCTGCCGGCTGGCGGCCGTGGTGTTCCTGCTGGACGCGGCGCTGTTCCTGGCGCGGGCGCTGATCCCGGTGGCGCCGGGGGCCGGCGGCGACATCCTGCGCGCCGGCCTGCCGATGAGCGTCACCTACATCGGCGGCATGTTCGTGATGCTGGGCCACACCTTCGCCCTGGTGCTGCTGATCGTCGAGCGGCAGATGGTGGACCTGCGCCGGCTGGCGCGCCGCGACGGCCTGACCGGACTGCTCAACCGCACCGCCCTGATGGGCGACGGCGAACAGCAGCTGGAGCAGAGCCTGCGCCTGCGGCAGCCGTTCGCGGCGATGCTGCTGGACCTGGATCACTTCAAGCGGATCAACGACACCCGTGGCCACCAGGCCGGCGACGAGGTGCTGCACCACACCGCGCGTGCCCTGCAGCGCAACCTGCGCGGCCGCGACTGGCTGCTCGGCCGCTACGGCGGCGAGGAATTCGTGCTGCTGTTGCCCGGCGCGGGCATGGAACAGGCGATGGCGCTGGCCGAGCGCCTGCGCGCGGCGCTGGAAGCCAGCCCGCTGGACCGGGACGGCGGGGCGATCGTCATCACCACCAGCATCGGCGTGGCCGTCGCCGATGCCACGCCTGGCCTGGAGCGCCTGCTGGCGCGGGCCGATGCGGCGCTGTACCGGGCCAAGGCCGCCGGCCGCAACCGCGTCGTCTGCGACCTGGGTGTGGAACCGGCGGCAGTGGCCTGAGGCCATCGCGCCGCAGGCCGTGGCCAGTACCCCGACGCCCCTGCGTGGTGCGGCCGGGACAGGTCCTGTAAAGCACGCTTGACAGCGGTCTTCGGCTCGTACATCCTCCTGTCAAGCTTCCTTGACAAGGACATGTGCGCAATGAACAGCAAAGTGTGCGCCGGCACCGGCGCCGGCTTCATCGGCATCGGTACGGCCTTTCTTGCCCTCGGGATTTCCGGACAGAGCGCCTTCACCGGCGTCGGCCTGATCTTCCTCGGCCTGGGCATCGGTGGTCTGGCGCGTGCTTCGAAGCGGAGTACGGGGGCGTGAAAGCCGCGTCCCGCTGCGTCCTGGTGGTGCTGGCGGGCGTGGCCGGGCTTGCCGCCGTGCAGATCAGGCAGGCATGGCCGTCGCCGCTGGGGAATACCGTCAGTGGCCTGCTCATCGCCGTCAGCGGCGTATTGATCGCTCTGGCGGTGGCCGATGGCATCCGCCCGAGGGCCGAGGACTGCGCGCCGCTGGCGGTGCGCCAGCGCTACATGCGCCGGTTCTTCGCCGCGATGGGCGGTTATCTGCTCGCGGTGTTCGCTTCGGTATGGATGCTGCGCTACGTGGAGTCGTTGCCGTTGCGCGTGCTGCTGGCGCTGTTGCCGGTGCCGCCGGTGGCGCTGGTGATCGGTGCGATGGTGCGCTACGTCCGTGAAGTGGACGAAATGCAGCAGCGCATCGAACTGCAGGCGGTCAGCATCGCCACCGCGCTGGTGTCGCTGTTGTACCTGACCGGTGGTTTCCTGCAATCGGCCAAGGTGATCGACCTGCGTGCCAGCACGGTGATGCTGATGGTGTTCCCGCTGGTGTGCGCGGTATACGGGCTGGCAAAGTTCGTGGTCGCGCGGCGTTATCGATGAACAACCGCCTGCGCGAACTGCGCGAAACCAAGGGCTGGTCGCAAGGAGAGCTGGCCGAACGGCTGGAGGTCTCCCGGCAGACCGTCAACGCGCTGGAGACCGGCAAGTACGATCCCAGCCTGCCGTTGGCGTTCCGCATCGCCCGCCTGTTCGATGCCAGGATCGAGGACATCTTCTTTCCTGATGTCACATAACGCTGCCAGCCGCGTCATGGGCTGACAGATCCAGATATCCGTTCCATCAACCACAAGGGGCCGTTCCGATGATGTCCCGCAAGACCCGTACCCTCCTGGCGGTAGCCGCGCTCGTCGCCGTGCTCGGCTACCGCGCGTTCAAGCCCGCACCCGACGAGGCCAAGGCCGACAAGGCATCGCCTCCCGTCGCCGACGCGCCGGCCAGGCCGTTGATGCTGGGCCGGCTGGCGTTCCAGCCCTGCAGCCTGGATTCGCCGGCCAGCCGCGACAGCCTGGAAGCGCAGTGCGCGACCTTCGAGGTTCCCGAGGACCGCGCCAATCCGCAGGGCCGCAGGATCGCACTGAACATCGCGCTGCTGGTACCGGACAAGCCGGAAGACGTGCAGCCCGATCCGGTGTTCTTCCTCGCCGGCGGCCCCGGCCAGTCCGCGGTGGACAGCTACCCGATGGTCGATGCCGCATTCACCGACGTGCGCAAGCACCGCAACGTGATCCTGGTCGACCAGCGCGGTACCGGCCGATCCAACCTGCTGTCCTGCGAGGCGCCGGAGGAAGACGACGCCAGCGTCGAGGCGATGCAGGCCAGCGCCGCCGCCTGCGCGGCGACCCTGTCGAAGAAGGCCGACCTGCGCCACTACACCACCACCGATGCGGTGGCCGATCTGGAAGCCGTGCGCGAGGCCATCGGCGCGGCGCAGGTCAACCTGGTCGGCGTCAGCTACGGCACCCGCGTGGCGCAGCAGTACGCCATGCGCCACCCGTCCAGCACGCGCAGCATCGTGCTCGATTCGGTGGTGCCCAACACCCTGCAGCTGGGCAGCATCTTCGCCCGCAACCTGGACGACGCGCTGGCGCTGCAGTTCGCCCAGTGCACCGGCAACGCCGCCTGCAAGGCGGCGCTGGGCGACCCGCGCGCCGAACTGGACGCGCTGCTGGCCACGCTGCGCGCCAACCCGGTGACGGTGCGCTACCGCGACGCCAGCACCGGCGAGGAACGCGAGGACGTGCTGCGCGCCGAAACCGTCGCCGGCCTGGTGCGCATGTACGCCTACATGCCGCAGGCCGCGGCGCTGCTGCCCAAGCTGATCCACGAGGCGCGCAACGGCCGCTACGGCGACCTGATGGCGCTGGCGCGGATGATGCAGGGCGACATGAAGGACGCCATGGCCATGGGCATGCAGCTGTCGGTGATCTGCAGCGAGGACGAGGAAGGCATGGTCGCGCGCAGCGGGGACGAAGGCACCGTGCTCGGCAACCGCATGGCCGAGGGGCTGGCGGCGATGTGCAGGGCATGGCCGAAGGGCCAGGTGCCGGCCGACTTCCACACGGCGTTGTCCGGCGCGGTGCCGGCGCTGGTGCTGGAAGGCGAGTTCGACCCGGTCACGCCGCCGCGCTACGGCGAGGACGTGGTCAAGGGCCTGTCCAAGGGCCGCCTGTTCGTGCTGCGCGGCCAGGGCCACGCGGTGATCGGCGCCGGCTGCATGCCCAAGCTGTTCGCCCAGTTCGTCGACAAGACCGATGCCGCCGCGCTCGACGGCGCCTGCCTGGAAAAACTGAACTACGTGCCGCCGTTCACCAGCTTCAATGGCTGGGAACCGTGACCGTCCACGCATCACTCAAGGATCCGCTTCCATGATCGTTGCAGAACGACTCCGCAAGACCTTCCCCGGCAAGGGCAAGGACAAGACGCCGGTGATCGCCGTGGACGAGGTGGGCTTCACTGCCCACGACGGCCAGATCACCGGCCTGCTCGGCCCCAACGGCGCCGGCAAGACCACCACGCTGCGCATGCTCTACACGCTGATGACGCCGGAGACCGGCAAGGTCGTGGTGGACGGCGTGGACGCCGCGGTCGACCCGAACACGGTGCGCCGCAGCCTGGGCGTGCTGCCCGATGCGCGCGGCGTGTACAAGCGCCTGACCGCGCGCGAGAACATCGAGTACTTCGGCCAGCTGCACGGCATGGACGCGGCGACCATCGCCGCGCGCATCGGCCGCCTGGCCGCGGCGCTGCAGATGGAGGATTTCCTCGACCGCCCGACCGAAGGCTTCAGCCAGGGCCAGCGCACCAAGACCGCCATCGCCCGCGCGCTGGTGCACGACCCGAAGAACGTGATCCTCGACGAACCGACCAACGGACTGGACGTGATGACCACGCGCGGCCTGCGCGGCTTCCTCAAGGAACTGCGCGCCGAGGGCCGCTGCGTGATCTTCTCCAGCCACATCATGCAGGAGGTGGCGGCACTGTGTGACCGCATCGTCATCGTCGCGCACGGCCGCGTGGTGGCGCAGGGCACGCCCGACGAACTGCGCGATCACGCCGGCGAAACCAACCTGGAAGACGCGTTCGTCAAGCTGATCGGCAGCGAGGAGGGCCTGCACGCATGAACAAGACCGGATTCATTGGCAGCATGTTCACGGTGATGCGCAAGGAGCTGCGCGACTTCGCCCGCGACCGCCGCACCTTCCTGCTGACCCTGTTCACCGCGCCGCTGCTGTACCCGCTGCTGTTCCTGGGCATCGACAAGCTCAGCAACCTGCGCGTGGAGAACCAGCTGGAGAAGGACATGGCCCTGCCGGTGGTGGGCATGGAGCGCGCGCCCAACCTGGTGGCGTTCCTGGCCAGCCACGGCATCACCGCCAGCGAGGCGCCGGACGATTACGAGGCCCGCATCCGCGCCCAGCGCGAGGACGTGGCGCTGGTGATCGCCCCCGACTTCGCCGACGACTGGCACGCCGGCAAGCCGGCCAAGGTCGAGGTCGTGGCCGACACCACGCGCCGCACCAGCGATGTGCAGGTGGCGCGCGTGCGCAAGGTGCTGATGGCCTACGGCCAGTCGGTGGGCGCGCTGCGGCTGCTGGCGCGCGGCGTCAATCCGATGGTGGCCGCGCCGGTGAGCGTGGGCACGCGCGACCTGGCCACCGCCGAGGCCAAGCGCGGCATCTTCCTGTCCGTCATCCTGCCGATGCTGCTGATGATGTTCGCCTTCATCGGCGGCTCGCACCTGGTCATGGACACCACCGCCGGCGAGCGCGAGCGGCAGTCGCTGGAGCCGCTGCTGGCCACCCCGGCTTCGCGCGGCGCCCTGGTCAGCGGCAAGATGCTGGCCTCGGCGGCGGTCGGACTGACGGCGATCCTGCTGATCCTGCTGTCGTTCAAGTTCAGCGCCAGCATCGGCCGCGGCATGGCCGGCTCGCTGGATGTCAGCTTCATGGCGATGGGCAAGCTGCTTCTGGTGCTGCTGCCGCTGGTGCTGATCGGCACCGCGCTGCTGACCTGCCTGGCGGCGGGCGCCCGCAGCATGAAGGAAGCGCAGAGCCATATCGTCTGGCTGATGATGCTGGCGATGATGCCCGGCTACGCGCTGATGGCCTATCCGCTGAAGGACACCCAGCTGTGGCAGTACGCGGTGCCGTTCCTGTCGCAGAACCAGATGCTGGTGAAGGTGACCCGCGGCGAGATGCCAGGCGCCGAGCAGTGGGGCGTCTACCTGGCGGCGTCGCTGTTGCTTGCGGTGCTGTTGTGGGCGGTGGCGGTGTGGCGCTACCGGCAGGAGAAGCTGGCGATTTCGGGCTGACGGCCAGCGGTACAGTTGTGCAGACAGCCCGGCTCCGCCGGGCTGTCTTTTTTCCGATGCGTGGATTGCCGCAGGACACGGCGTCCGCCTCAACGCACCGCCACTGCGTCCACTTCAACCAGCACTTCGGGCCGGAACAGCGACTGGACACCGATCAGCGCGCTGGCTGGCGCATGCCCCCGCAGCCAGCGGTCGCGGCTGTCGCGTATCGTCGCCAGCTCCGCCTCCCGGTAGTCGCGGACATAGAAGGTGAGCCTGACCAGGCGGTCGATGCCGCTGCCGGCCTGGCGAAGCGTGGCTTCCAGATTCTGGAACACCTGTTCGAGCTGCTCCTGCAGGGTGCCGGCGATGCTTCCGTCGGCGGACAGCGGGACATGTCCGCTGAGCAGGATCAGGCCACTGTCCAGAACCATCGCCCCGGAAACACCGGGGATCTCCTGCCCCGGCGCGGTTACCGCGCTGAACGCTGCCACCGGTCCGCCCGCTGCGGGCACCGCGGGGGACTGCGCCGGAAGCGGTTCCTGCTGCCGCAGGGCGCCGATGAAATCCTGGACCGGCATCGCCCAGCCGAAGTGGTGGACGACATGCTCCAGTACGTGCCGTTGCTGCTGCGCGGTGAAGGCGGCGGTGGCGTCGCTCAATACGATGGGTTCGTAGCCGAGGTCATGCGCCGCGCGCAGCGTGGATTCGATGCAGACATGGGTGGCGTATCCGGCCAGATAGAGCCGGGTGATGCCCTGGCCGCGCAGATAGTTGTCCAGATTGGACGCGGCGAACGCGCTGGCACCGGCGCGGCCGCTGACGACGAACTCACCGGCTCGCGGAGCGAACGCGGGATGGAACCGCCAGCCGCTGTCTTCGGTCTTCCAGGTATTGAAGCTGGGAATGGCGCCACGCAGGCCAAAGCGCGCCTGGCCCAGTTCGCGGTAATCCGATGACATCTGCAGCGTGGCGTGGATCACCGGCATATCCGCGTCGCGCGCTGCCGCCAGCGCGCGTTGCGCAGCCTGCTGCGAATGCTGGAAGGCCTCCTGGTCTTTGATCAGGCCGCGCAACTTGCCATCATCGGCCAGCCATTCATTGACGAACTCGATCATCAGCAGCGCCGGGCGCCCCTGGTGTGGTGCGGAAAGAAGGGGCGCCTGCGGCGATGCGGCGGAGGATTGGCCGGCTTTTGGCGGCAGCGGCGCCGAATGGCCGTTGGCGCTGGCCGCGGCGGACAGCAGCAGGAATTTCGGAAACAGCGAACGTGTGAGATCGAACAAGACAGGCCCCTCGCCAAATGGTGTGGGGGCGACTATAGGAAGGAGCGATATGGGTGATAAGCCCGTGGAATTCGCAGTAACTGTGAACGCAGGGAACGCTTGAGATGGATCCTTTCAGCGACATCAGCACCTTCGTGCGTGCGGCGGAAACGGGCAACTTCACCCGTGCGGCGCGCGTGCTGCGGCTCACGCCATCTGCGGTGAGCAAGTCGGTTGCGCGACTGGAGGCGGAGCTGGGGGTGAAACTGTTCCACCGTTCCCCACGCCAGATCACCCTCACCGGAGACGGCGAATTCTTCTACGCGGCCTGCCGGCAGAGCATGAGTGGCGTGGAGGCCGCGCGCAGTCTGCTTTCAGGCGATGCGCAGCCCTGGTGTGGGAAGCTGCGGCTGTCGGTACCGGTGAGCTTCGGCCAGTACGTGGTCGCGCCGGCACTCGGCGCATGGTTGGCGGCGCATCCCGGCCTGGAAGTGGAGCTGGTATTGACCGACCGGCACGTGGATATGACCGCCGAGCGCTTCGACCTGGCGGTGATGCTGGGCGAAGTGCCCGATTCGAGGTTGGTGGCACGCGCATTGCCGCCGCACCGGTTCGTGACGGTCGCGGCGCCGTCGTATCTGCGGCAGCAGGGTGTGCCGCGGCGGCCAGAAGACCTTTCCGGGCATCGCTGCCTGCGTTACGTCATGGCCGGGAGCGGCAGGTTCCGTGCATGGACCTACACGCGGCAGGGGCAACATTACCGCCATGTCCCGCTTGGGCCGCTTGCCAGCGATCATGCCGCGGTGCTGCTGGCCTTGGCCGAAGCGGGGCAGGGCATCCTGCAGGCGCCGCGCTACGTGGTGAGCGCCGGGCTGGCGGCCGGGCGCCTGGTGCCGGTTCTGGACGACCATGCCTGCACCGGGGCGCCATTGGCGGTGGTATATGGCCACGCACGCCAGGCATCGGCGCGTACCCGGTTGATGGTGGAGTTCCTGTTGTCCCTGGGCGACCAGCTGTGAGCCCGGGCGTGATTGCCGGTTCCGGCCGTGTTCGCAGCGCCGGGCGGTGAAGCCCGGCGCTGCGGCCTCGGATCAGGCCCACAAAAAAAGGCCCGGAGCGATCCGGGCCTTTTTTCTGCGGTGGCGCAGGGTTACTGGTTCGGCTGGAAGGCCAGCGTACGGCGGGTGGTGGTCGGGCTGGAGATCGGCTCGAAGCGCCAGCGCTTGACCGCGTTCAACGCCTCGCGGTCGAACACGCGCGGCGGATTGGCGCGCAGCACGCGGGCGTCGGTGACCGAACCATCGGTGCCGATGGTGAGTTCCACCAGCACCTCGCCGGAGGTGCCCGAGCGCAGCGCATCGGCCGGGTAGCGCGGGGCGGGCGTGCTCACCGCGCGCAGGGTGGGTGCGGCCGCGGCGGGCTTCGGTGCGGCGGCGACCTGCTGCGCGGCGGCGCGGGCATCGGCCTCACGCTTGGTGGCGGCCTGGCGCTCGGCTTCCAGGCGTTCGCTTTCCTGGCGTGCGGCCTCCTGGCGCGTGGCCAGCTGCTGCGCGGCGGTGGCCTCGGCGGCCTGCTGCTGCGCCAGGCGCTGCTGCTCGACCAGCTGCTTGGCGCGGTTCTCGGCGTCCTTCTTGACCTTGTCGGTCTCCTCCTGCGTGCGCTTGACCGCCACTTCCATGCCGCGGGTGATGCCCTGCTTGAGCCGCGGCAGCGCCGGTGCCGTCGGGTCCACCTTCTCGATCAGCGCGATCAGGCGCTGGGCTTCGGGGAAGTCCTCGCGCGCCAGGCTCTGTTCGGCGGCGATCAGGGTATAGGGCTGCAGGTCGGTCAGCGCGCTCTTGACCGCCGCGTCGTCGGGCAGCTTGTCGCGCAGGGCCAGATAAAACTCCATGGCGTTGTCGCCGGCCGGCGCATACATGCGGTTCTCGCGCAGGGCGGTGCTGGCCGAATCGCGCAGCTGGTCGGTGCCCATCGACTGTACCTTGGCCGAAACCGCGGGCTCGGCCGGAGCGGCGGCGGGGCTGGCGGGCGTGCCGGAGGCGGAGGCCGGAGCGGAATCGTCCTTGCCCGAACAGGCCGCCAGGGCGACGGCCAGCAGGGCGGGCGCCAGCAGGCGCGCTTTGCCGTGGATCGTGACGTACGACATCAATCTTCCCCTTGAATCGACGAACGCGAATGGTTGCTCGCCCGGGCCGTCATGGATGCGCGGCGTTTCCCGACGCCGGCCGGACCCGGGGCGAAGGGTGAATCTAGCATTGCCGCGCGTGGTTGCACGAGGCGGCGGTGGCGGGATCCATGAAAGCCGATGGCCGTCACGGGGTGACGACCATCGACCGGATCGGTGCCGGGGTCAGTGCCCGTTCTGCCTGGGATGGCCGTTGGACATCAGTTTGTCGGTCCAGGCGATGCCGATCGCCGACAGGATGAACACGCAGTGGATGATGGTCTGCCACATCACGCCGGCGGAGGTGAACTTGGTGCAGGGCACGCCCACGGCCGCTTCCGATCCGCACAGCGGCAAGCCGAGCTGGCCGGCCTCGATGAAGGTCTTGAGCAGGTGGATCGAGGAGATGCCGATGATCGCCATCGCCAGCTTCACCTTCAGCACCGAGGCGTTGACGTGGCTGAGCCACTCCGGCTGGTCCGGATGCCCCTGCAGGCCCAGGCGCGAGACGAAGGTCTCGTAGCCGCCGACGATGACCATCACCAGCAGGTTGGAGATCATCACCACGTCGATCAGGCCGAGCACGATCAGCATGATCTGCTGCTCGGTCCAGCTGGCCGCGTGGGTGATCAGGTGCCACAGCTCGTGGCCGAACAGATAGACGTAGACGCCCTGGGCGATGATCAGGCCCAGGTAGAGCGGCAGCTGCAGCCAGCGCGAGGCGAAGATCAGGGCCGGGAGGGGGCTCAGCGGTTTGTGTTCGGACATGGCAGGAATGCTGCGTTGCGGAAAGGCGGCAGGTTAACGGTCGTCCGGTAGGCTGCCAAGCGCTACCGTATCGATCCCCGGCGACGGTTCCCCACGGAGACGCATTCATGATCGACCTCCATTACTGGCCCACCCCCAACGGCCACAAGATCACCCTGTTCCTGGAAGAAGCCGGGCTGGAGTACCGCCTGGTGCCGGTCAACATCGGCAAGGGCGACCAGTTCCAGCCCGATTTCCTGGCCATCTCGCCGAACAACAAGATGCCGGCCATCGTCGACCACGCCCCGGCCGATGGCGGCGCGCCGCTGAGCGTGTTCGAGTCCGGCGCGATCCTGCTGTACCTGGCCGAGAAGACCGGCCGCTTCCTGCCTGCCGACCTGCGCGGCCGCGCCGCCGCGCTGGAATGGCTGTTCTGGCAGATGGGCGGGCTGGGACCGATGAGCGGGCAGATGGGCCACTTCAACGTCTACGCGCCCGAGCGCATTCCCTACGCCATCGAGCGCTACGACAGCGAGGTGCGGCGCCTGCACCGGGTGATGGACAAGCGCCTGTCCGGATCGGCCTACCTGGCGGGCGACGAATACGGCATCGCCGACATGGCCAGCTACCCGTGGATCGGCGCCTACAGCAAGCTGCCGGCCGACTTCGACGCCTTCCCGCACCTGCACCGCTGGCACCAGGCCATTGCCGCGCGCCCGGCCACGCAGCGCGCCTACGCGCTGGGCCCGACGGTCAACCCGGATGCAGGCAAGCCGTTGAGCGAGGAAGAGCGGCAGCAGTTGTTCGGAAAACGCTGAACTTGGAATTTGGAGGCGTCGTGGGAGCTGGCGTCGAGCCGGCTTGGCGTCTCCATTTCCATCGCAGGGGCGATCCAGGGCAATTGCGCAGGGGCTGGGTATCCCGGAAGAAGCCGGTCTCCCAGTGCCCGCATCGACCGCGCCTGGCTTTCCGGGAGGGCATTCCTGCGCCACGTCGGGGATTGATCCTGCGCAAGGCCAGCCCTGGCCGATCCCCCTACGCTGCCTCCATCGACACGGCACGGGGAGGGGACGACGATGCATCCGATCTTGCGCGACATGCTGACGCAACCGGTGGGCTGGCTGACGATCTGCGGGGCGTTGATCATCCTGGGCATTCCATTGTTCACGGTGTTCTTCATCCGCCGCAGGATGCGCGAGGAGCAGCGCGGCCAGCGCTGAGGGCCTGGCGGCGGCCTGACGCGCGCGACCGATGGCAGGGGCAAGGGCGGGCCGGCTCGGCTAGGATGGCGCGATCCATTCTGTCGATGACAGGAATCCCATGCGCCCCTTGTTCCTCGCCCTTGCCATGATGCTCGCCACGCCCGCCGTCCACGCCGAAAAGCTGACCCTCGAAGCCATCACCGGCAACGCGCCGCTGACCGGCCCCACCCTGATGAAGCCCAAGGTGGCGCCCGACGGTTCGCGGGTGACCTTCCTGCGCGGCAAGGACAGCGACCGCAACCAGCTGGACCTGTGGGAGTACGACATCGCCAGCGGCCAGACCCGGCTGCTGGTCGATTCCAAGGTGGTGCTGCCTGGCACCGAAACGCTCAGCGACGAGGAGAAGGCGCGGCGCGAGCGCCAGCGCATCGCGGCGATGACCGGCATCGTCGATTACCAGTGGTCGCCCGACGCGAAGACGCTGCTGTTCCCGCTCGGCGGCGAGCTGTACCTGTACGACCTCGGCAAGCAGGGGCGCGACGCGGTGCGCCAGCTCACCCGCGGCGAAGGCTTCGCCACCGATGCCAAGCTCTCGCCGAAGGGCGGTTTCGTCAGTTTCGTGCGCGAGCGCAACCTGTGGGTGATCGACCTGGCCAGCGGCAGGCAGCTGCAGCTGACCCGCGACGGCAGCGCCACCATCGGCAACGGTGTGGCCGAGTTCGTCGCCGACGAGGAAATGGATCGCCACACCGGCTATTGGTGGGCGCCGGACGACTCCGCCATCGCCTTCGCCCGCATCGACGAATCGCCGGTGCCGGTGCAGAAGCGCTATGAGATGTACGCCGACCGCGTGGAGATGATCGAGCAGCGCTATCCGGCGGCCGGCGACCGCAACGTGCTGGTCACGCTCGGCGTGGTCGCACCGGGCGCCGGCGCGGCGCCGAAGTGGGTGGATCTCGGCAAGGAGCAGGACATCTACCTGGCCCGCGTGAACTGGCGCGATCCGCAGCACCTGACCTTCCAGCGGCAGAGCCGCGACCAGAAGAAGCTGGAACTGATCGAGGCCAACCTGGCCGACGGCAGGCAGCGTACGCTGGCGACCGAGACCGGCAAGACCTGGGTGCCGCTGCACAACAGCCTGCGCTTCCTCAAGGACGGCCGTTTCCTGTGGTCGTCCGAGCGCAGCGGCTTCCAGCACCTGTACGTGGCCAATGCCGACGGCAGCCACCTGACCGCGTTGACCTCGGGCAACTGGCCGGTCGACGAACTGCTGGCGGTGGATGAAGCCGCCGGCACCGTCTATTTCCGCGCCGGCGTCGAATCGCCGCTGCGCAGCGAGATCTACGTCGTGCCTCTGGCCGGCGGTACGCCGAAGAAGCTGTCGCAGGCCGCGGGCATGCACGGTGCCGCGTTCGCCAACAATGCCAGCGTCTACGTGGACAGCTGGTCCAACAGCGCCACGCCGCCGCAGATCGAGCTGTACCGCGCCAATGGCGAGAAGATCGCCACCCTGCTGGACAACGACCTGGCCGATCCGTCGCATCCGTACGCGAAGTACCGCGACGCGCGGCTGCCGGTCGAGTTCGGCACGCTCACTGCCGCCGACGGCAAAACCCCGCTGCACTACAGCCTGATCAAGCCGGCTGGTTTCGACCCGGCGAAGCAGTACCCGGTGGCGGTGTACGTGTACGGCGGGCCGGCATCGCAGACCGTCACCGACAGCTGGCCCGGTCGCGGCGACCACCTGTTCAACCAGTACCTGGCGCAGCGCGGCTACGTGGTGTTCTCGCTGGACAACCGCGGCACTCCGCGCCGCGGCCGCGATTTCGGCGGTGCGCTGTATGGCGTGCAGGGCACCGTGGAAGTAGCCGACCAGCTCAAGGGCGTGGAATGGCTGAAGCGGCAGCCGTGGGTGGATGCAAAGCGCATCGGCGTGCAGGGCTGGTCCAACGGCGGCTACATGACCCTGATGCTGCTGGCCAAGGCCTCGGACCAGTATGCCTGCGGCGTGGCCGGCGCGCCGGTCACCGACTGGGGCCTGTACGACACCCACTACACCGAGCGCTACATGAACCTGCCGGCGGCCAACCCGGACGGCTATCGCGAAGGGCGCATCCTCACCCACATCGACGGACTCACCTCGCCGCTGCTGCTGATCCATGGCATGGCCGACGACAACGTGCTTTTCACAAACTCGACCAGCCTGATGAGCGCGCTGCAGAAGCGCGGCCAGCCGTTCGAGCTGATGACCTACCCGGGCGCCAAGCACGGCCTGTCCGGCAGCAATGCGCTGCACCGCTACCGCATGGCCGAGAACTTCCTCGCGCGCTGCCTCAAGCCCTGAGCCGGCACGGAGGCGGTGATGCTCCACCGCCTCCGCCGCCGCCGTGATCGTCGCCGGATCGCGATGCGCGGTTTGGAGCCGGAGATCCGGCGGGCCACGCGTGTGGCGGGCGGCATGACGAACGTCACTGTGACTGTCCGACCTTGTCGCCGACGGGGTGGCTGAATACGTTCGCGGTTCCGATCCAAGGAGCTGTGCATGATGCGTTCCCTCCTCGTTCTCGCCCTGTGCGCGTCCCTGCCGCTGGCCGCGGCTGCGGGACCGGCCACCCCGGCACCCGCCGCTGCCGGCGCCCCGGCATGGGTGGCGCGCAGCAATGAGCTGGCGCAGATCCTGCTGCAGGCGCAGGCGCCGTTCCTGCCGGAGATGGCCAGCTCGCTGGGCGTGCAGGGCTATGAGGGCCGGGCGGTCGACCTGGCCCCGGGCCACGATGCCCGTTATCGCGTGGCTCTGGGAACGGCACGCGAACGGCTGCGCGGACAGCTCCAGCTCGAACGCGATCCCAATGTCCGGCAGGACCTGGAAATCATGATCGCGGCAGCCGAGCGCAGCATCGAAGGCAGCCAGCTCGATGCGCAGTACCTGATGCCGTGGGTGGACGTGCCGCAGGTCGTGTTTGGCGGGCTCAACAACCTGCTGACCGATCCGCCGCCGGCGCCGCATCGTGGCAAGGCGCTGGAACGGCTGCGGGCCTACATCGGCCAGGTGCCCGGCACGCCGCCGCTGGCCACGCTGGCGCGCCAGCGCTACGAGGAGAAAAGCGGCACGCCGGATCTGCTGCAGCCCACGCGCGCCGAGATCGAGCAGGCGCTGGCCAATGTCGATACCTATGTCGAGGGCATCGCCGAGCTGTTTGCCGAACACCGCATACGGGGCGCGGATGCGGCGCTGGCGACGCTGGCCACACAGATGAAGGACTACATCGCCTGGACCCGGGAACAGGTACTGCCCCTTGCGCGCACCGATCCGCGCCTGCCGGCCGGGCTGTATGCCTTCCGGCTCAAGGAGGCCGGCATCGACATCGATCCTGCCCTGCTGATGCAGCGCGCGCAGCTGGAGTACATGGAGACCCGCGGCATGCTGCGGCAGCTGGCGCCGCTGGTGGCCGCGGCCAAGGGCCTGGCGATCGACGATCGCAACGACTACGTCGCGGTGATCCGCGCACTGAAGCGGGAGAAGATTGCCGACGACCGGCTCGAAGCGCACTACCGTGGCGTGATCGACGCCATCGACCCGGTCATCCGCCGCCAGCGCATCGTCGATATGCCACAGCGTCCGCTGCGGATGCGCCTGGGCAGCGCGGCCGAGAGCGCCGCGGCGCCAGCGCCGCACTACCTGCCGCCGCCGCTGGTCGACAACCACGGCCAGTTCGGGGTCTTCGTGTTGCCGCTGGGCAACCCGGCCTCGGAGGGCAAGGCGCAGTACGATGATTTCAGCTTCGATGCCGCGTCATGGAGCCTGAGCGCGCATGAAGGACGACCGGGCCATGACCTGCAGTTCGCGGCGATGGTCGAGCGGGGCATTTCGCTGGCGCGCACCCTGTTCGCCTTCAACCTGGTGAATGTGGAGGGCTGGGCGCTGTATGCCGAGGCGGAGATGGTGCCGTACGAGCCGCTGGACGGGCAGATGATCGCCCTGCAGTTCCGCCTGCTGCGCGCGGCGCGTGCGATGCTCGATCCGATGCTCAACCTGGGCCTGATCGACCGGGAACAGGCGCGCGGCGTATTGATCGAGGGTGTCGGCCTGTCCGAGGCGATGGCCCGGCAGGAACTGGACCGTTATACCGTGCGTGCGCCGGGGCGTGCGCCCAGCTATTTCCATGGCTACAGCCGGATCATGGAACTGCGCATGCGGGCCGAGCTGGCGCTGGGCGAGAGATTCGATCTGCTGGCGTTCAACAACTTCCTGCTCGACCAGGGCCTGCTGCCGCCGGACCAGCTGGCAACGGCGGTGGAAGAGGTGTTCGTGCCTGCGCAGCGCAAAAGGTAGTTTCTGATCCGGAGCGGCGGCGGCCCCGGTGCGGCCGTCGCTACATCCGGTCTGTGCACGGCTTTTACCGCCCCCGATCCGCAGGCCTGCGGAGAATCGGGTGGTGCCCGGGCCCATGGCTGCAGAAGCACGCCGCAGGGAGCCGGGTGCGTCCTTTCCTGTAGGGGTTTTCGCCTGGGAGTTATAGGAAAAGTCTGATTGGCGCCGAAGTGCGACTGCTTTCCTTTGGGAGTGAGCCGTGGCGCCCGGGATGGGGCGCCCGGGTGTCCGGCTCCCAAGGGCGGCGGTCATGAGAAGGCTTCAACGCTCCATGTCATCGGCGCTCCGGCAATGTCCGTTTCCAGTGGCGTGGTGTAGGCGGCGGAAACGTTCTGCACCAGGGCATGCCGATTGACGTACCGGGAATGCCGGGCGGCAGGGGGCGGCGTCAACGAATGCGCCGGCGCCCCTGTCGATTGCCTGTAGCGGCTCCGTACCCCGAAGATTCCGCGGACGACCCGGAAGGCCCGTCGATTACCGGGCTTTCCGGCTTTACCGGGAGCCCGGTGGCACCCAGATCGCCACGCCCGCGGCCCGTTTCTGCTGCGTCGGTATGCCTACGCTCAGGCCGCCGCCGGTGTGCCGGCCATAGCTGCCGGCGCCGACCGACATGCCCACCGGCGAGCCGCCGGCGCCTACGCCCATCAGGATCACCCCGTTGGCGCCGAGTGCCGCCGCTTCGCGCTTGAGCCGCGCGATGGCCGCGTCTGTCTGGCCCTGCGTGCCGAAGCCGACCGCGCTGGAGGATTCGAGCTGGGCGATTTCCACCGAGCCGGCCGGCGGCGTGGAATAGATGCGCACGCTGGCCGGATCGACCGGCGCGCGGGCCTGGCCGAGCATGACCCTGGAGGTGCTGGCGCAGCCGCCGGCGGCCAGGGCGATGCCCAATGCGATGGCGAGCGGGAATTTCATGGCTTCACTCCCCGGTGGGTGTCGGATGGATCATCGGCGCCGGTGCGTGAATCGGCCGCGAACCGGATGGAACGCCCGGTAGCGGCCGTTTCCGGGCTATCTTGCGCGCACCAACCGGTGGAGGAAAGGACATGGGGCTGATCAGTCTGGTCTGGGGCATCGTGGCGCTGTTGTGGATGGTGTTGGCCTTCATCCCGTTGCTGGGCTGGGGCAACTGGTTCCTGATTCCGTTCGCCGCGGTCGGCGCGATCGTCGCCGCCGTCGGCCTGCTGTTCACCCGCGCCGGCAATCGCGGCCGCGCCAAGGCCGGGCTGCTGCTCAACGTGGCCGTGATCGTGGTCGGCGTGATCCGCCTGGGCCTGGGCGGCGGCTTCGTCTGACCGGCAGGCGTAGAATGGCGGGCCCTGCCGGCAGACGGGTCCGGCGCACAGGGCCCGCAGCAGGCGCGACCACCCACCGATGATCATCCGACCCCGCCCCCGCGGCTGGCAGCTGCTGTACATCCTGCGCGGTTCGATCGTGCCGGCCATCGCGCCGCGGGTGCTGGCGATCGGCGTGCTGGCGGTGGCCGTGGCCCTGTTCGCCAAGCTGCACCATCCCTTCGCCGCCGATGGCCTGGCGGTGGCACCGTTCACCCTGCTGGGTCTGGTGCTGTCGATCTTCCTGAGCTTCCGCAACAACGCCTGCCATGAGCGCTGGTGGGAGGGCCGCAAGCAATGGGGCCAGCTGCTGATCGAGGTGCGCAGCCTTGCCCGCCAAGCGAACGCCCTGCTGGTGGAGGATGCGGCGCTGCGCCGGCGCGTGTCGCGACCGCTGATCGGTTTCGCCCATGCCCTGGCCGCGCGCCTGCGCGGCCGCGACGAAGCCGCCGCCGCCGCGCCGTGGCTGGAGCCGGACCAGCAGGCGGCGCTGCAGCGGCGGAACATTCCCGACGCCCTGCTGGCGCTGGTCGCGGCCGAACTGGCCACGCCGTTGCGCGCGGGCAGGCTCGACCCCTATCTGTACGGCTGCTTCGAGCAGCGCCTGCACGCGTTGTCCACGGTGCAGGCCGCCTGCGAGCGCATCGCCGGCACGCCGTTGCCGTTCGCCTATACCCTGCTGCTGCATCGCTGCGCGTGGCTGTTCTGCGTGCTGCTGCCGTTCGGCCTGGCCGGCGCGCTGGGCTGGGCCACGCCGGTGGTATCGATGCTGCTGGCCTACGCGTTCTTCGGCCTGGACCAGCTGGGCGAGGAGCTCGAGGAGCCCTTCGGCCTGGAACCCAACGACCTGCCGCTGGACGCGATGGTGCGCACCGTCGAGATCGACGTGCTCGACGCGCTGGGCGGGCATCCGCTGCCCGAACCGCTGCAACCGCAGGGCTACCTGCTGCAATAAGCCATTCCCCCGCCTTTGGAGTACCGCCATGTTCCATCCCCGCTACCGCCCGCGCCGCATGCGCCACGACGCTTTCTCGCGCCGGCTGATGCGCGAGAACACGTTCACCGCCGACGACCTGATCTGGCCGGTGTTCGTGCACGAGTTACCCGGCCGCGCGCCGGTGGCATCGATGCCGGGCGTGGATCGGTTGTCCATCGACGAACTGCTGCGCGAGGCCGAGCAGGCGCTGGAGCTGGGCGTGCCGGTGATCGACCTGTTCCCGGTGGTCGATCCGTCGCGCAAGTCGCTCGACGCCGCCGAGGCCTGGAATCCGGATGGCCTGGCGCAGCGCGCGGTGCGCGCGCTCAAGCAGCGCTTCCCCGAACTGGGAGTGATGACCGACGTGGCGTTGGATCCGTTCACCGTGCATGGCCAGGACGGCATCATCGACGAGCGCGGCTACGTGCTCAACGACGTCACCGTCGATGCACTGGTCAAGCAGTCGCTGTCGCATGCCGAGGCCGGCGTGGACATCGTCTCTCCCTCGGACATGATGGACGGGCGCATCGGCGCGATCCGCCAGGCGCTGGACGACGCCGGCCACATCAACGCCCGCATCATGGCCTATTCGGCCAAGTACGCCTCGGCGTTCTACGGCCCGTTCCGCGACGCGCTGGGCAGCTCGGGCAACCTCGGCAAGGCCGACAAGCACACCTACCAGATGGACCCGGCCAACAGCGACGAGGCGCTGCGCGAGATCGCGCTGGACCTGGAGGAAGGCGCGGACATGGTGATGGTCAAGCCGGGCATGCCGTACCTGGACGTGGTGTACCGGGTGAAGCAGGAGTTCGGCGTACCGACCTTCGCTTATCACGTCAGCGGCGAGTACGCGATGCTCAAGGCCGCCGCCGCCAATGGCTGGCTGGACGAGCGCCGCTGCGTGATGGAGACGATGATCGGCTTCAAGCGTGCCGGCGCCGACGGCGTACTGACCTACTACGCGCCGCAGATCGCGCGCTGGCTGCGGGAAGGCTGAGATGGACGCGCCCGGCATGCAGCCCTGGCAATGGGTGGTGTGGATAGTCGGCGTGACCGCGTTCGCGGTGGTGATCGGGCTGGTGATCGCCGCCGTGCTCCGCGCCGCGCGCCGTCCGCCGGAGCTGCCTTCGGCCGCGCAACGGCTGCAGCGGCAGTCGCCGCAGCCGCCGGAGGTCGAGGCGCGGCTGCGCGAGCTGGCAGGCCTGCAGCAGAGCGGCCGGATCGGCGAGGTCGAGTACGAACGGCGGCGCGCCGAGATACTCGCGCAGCGGCCGGAAGAGCGGTAGAGCGGGGCAATGCCCCGCCGGGGCTTTGCCGGTAATGCCCCGCCGGGCGTTGCCCGGCGCTACAAAGCCGCGTTCCGATCGTGTAGAGCGCGGCAATGCCCCGCTGGGCTTTACCGGGAATGCCCCGCCGGGCGTTGCCCGGCGCTACAAAGCCGCGCCCCGATCGTGTAGAGCGGGGCATCGCCCCGCTGGGGCTTCATCCGGGATTGTCCATCGGCGTGGTCCTGCGATGCGCCTATCGGCAATCGTCGCTGCCATTGCTGGCCGGCGCGCGCATCCGGTACAGGTCGAAGCCGCCGGCGCGCGGTGCGCGTGCGTGGCCGCTGACCAGCAGTTCGCCCGGGGTGCTGGCATCGACCAGTGCCGCGCGGGTGTCGCCCTCTGCGGTGTTGAACGACAGCGCCAGCGGCTCGGCCGCGCTCCAGCGGCCGTTGCGGCAATGTGACAGCTGCAGCTGCGCGCCGCCGCTGCTGTTGCCGCGGGCGAATACCACCGCGCGTCCCCCCGCCAGCCAGCTGCCGTCCAGTTCGTCGCCTGGGCTGTTGAGGCCGGCCATCGGCCGCGGCGCGGCGAAACCGTCGCCGGCGCGGCGTGCGCTCCACAGGTCCCAGCCGCCGGCCCCGCCGCCGCGGTTGCTGGCCAGCAGCAGGGTGCCGTCGTCCTCGCGCAGGGCGGGCGAACGCTCGTCGTCGGCGCCGTTGATCGTCGCGCCCAGGTTCTGCGCGGGACCGAAGCCGCCGTCGTCCAGCAGGGCCGCACGGTACAGGTCGAAGCCGCCATGGCCGCCCTCGCGGTTGGAGGCGAAGTACAGCCAGCGTCCGTCGGCGCTCAGGAACGGATCGACCTCGTCGGCGGCGGTCCCGAGCGGCAGCGGGCGCGCATCGGTCCAGCGCGACTCCTGCCACGTGGCCTGCCAAAGATCCCAGCCGCCGGCGGCGCCTTCGCGGTTGCTGGCCCAGACCAGTCGCCGGCCATCGGCCGAGCGCGTGGCGCGCAGTTCGTCGGCGCGGGTGGAGACCACGCCGATGCCCTCGATGCCGAACTCGGCCAGTGCCGTCACCTGCGGCGCAAAGAGTAGACTCGCAGACAGCGCGAGCAGCAGCGATCGGATCCGCATGGAGATTCCGCAAGCCAGGGATCGCGTCAGTCTAGGTCATGCAGAGGATCACCATGAGCGCCGCCCGCTATGCCGTCTTTGGTCAACCCATCGCCCATTCGCAGTCGCCGCGCATCCAGGCCGCCTTCGGCAGGGCGGAGGGGATCGAAATCGACTACCGCGCCATCGAGGCCTCGCCGCAGGAGTTCGCCGCCGCGCTGGAAGCCTTCGCCGCCGGCGGCGGCGTGGGCGCCAACGTGACCCTGCCGCACAAGGAAGCTGCGTTCGCGCTGTGCGCCACCACTACTTCGCGCGCGCAGCGCGCCGGCGCGGTCAACACCCTGCTGCGCAAGGGCACGCGCTGGCATGGCGACAACACCGATGGCATCGGCCTGGTGCGCGACCTGACCGGCCGCCACGGCCTGGACCTGCGCGGCCGCCGGGTGCTGCTGCTCGGCGCAGGCGGCGCCGCGCGCGGGGTGGCGCCGGCGCTGCTCGATGCCGGCATCCTCGAACTGGTCGTGGCCAACCGCACGCCCGAGCGCGCCGACGCGCTGGTCGATGCGATGAGCGAGCCGGGTCGCGCGATTTCGGCGTACTGGGAGGCGCTGCGCGAACAGGGCGACTTCGAACTGATCATTAATGCCACCTCCGCCGGCCGCAGCGACGGCGCGGCCTTCAGCCTGCCGCTGTCGCTGGTCAACAGCCTGACCACCGCGGTGGACCTCAACTACGGCGAGGCGGCGATCCCGTTCCTGGCCTGGGCGCGCGCGGCCGGCTGCCGCAATTACTTCGACGGGCTGGGCATGCTGGTCGAGCAGGCCGCCGAGAGCTTCCAGCAGTGGCATGGCGTGCGTCCCGGAACCGATGAGGTCTATGCGGGACTGCGCGAGCGCGCCGCTACCCTGGTCACCGCGGACTGAGCGGCATGGACCACGCGCAACTGCTGAGCTCGCTGCTGGTATCGGTCGGCTACCGCCTGCCGGTGATGATCGCGCTGGGCGTGGCGCTGGTGCTTCTGCTCGGCGCGCCGAAAGCGGTGGCGCGCAGCGCGGCGCTGTGGGCGCTGGCGATCCTGATGGCGGTGACGCTGCTCGGCGCCGCATTGTCGGTGCTGCCGCTGCTGATGATCGCCGCCGGTAATTTCGACGGTATCGCCGGGCTCAATACCTGGCTGGGCATCGGCCATTTCATGCTGTCGCTGCTGGAAGCGGCCGGTTTCGTGCTGCTGGCCTGGGCGCTGGCCAGGGCGCTGCGCGGAAACGCCGGCGCACCAGGCTGAACCGCCGTAGGTCGGCGGCCGCGCGCCGGTATGGGAAAATGCCGGCCATGAACGGAGCAGGCGGCAGAACGGCGTGACGGAAAAAGTGGAAGCGCCGCGGGCGTTGACCGAGGAAGTGAAGACGGCCATCCGCGACGCCTACGCGAAGCTGCAGGCCAATACGCCCGGCTTCAGCACGCGCCGCTCGCAGAGCCAGATGATCGGGGTGGTCTCGCGCGCGCTGGCTACCGGCGGGGTGGGCGTGGTCGAGGCGCCGACCGGTGTCGGCAAGAGCCTGGGCTACCTGACCGCCGGCGTGCCGATCGCGCTGGCGTCGAAGAAGAAGCTGGTGGTCAGCACCGGCACGGTGGCGCTGCAGTCGCAACTGGTCGAGCGCGACATCCCCAACTTCCTCAAGGCCACCGGCCTGCAGGCCACGGTGGCGCTGGCCAAGGGCCGCACCCGTTACCTGTGCACGCGCAACGCCGCCGAGGCGCAGGGCGAGGGCGCGCAGGAGGGCATGTTCGGCGACGAGGTGCAGCTCTACGACCGGCCGCTGGCGCCGATCGAAATGGACGTCGCCGGCAAGCTGATGCGCGCCTTCACCGAAGGGCGCTGGAACGGCGACCTGGACAACGCGCCGGAAGCGGTCACGCCCGGCCTGCGCCTGCGCATCACCACGCCGGCCTCGGGCTGCGCCGGGCGCCGCTGCGCCTATTCGACGCAGTGCCCGGTGCTGCGCGCGCGCAACGAGGTGCGCGAGGCGCAGATCGTGGTCACCAACCATGCGCTGCTGCTGTCGGCGCTGTCCATCGGCGAGTCCGACAACGGCCAGCCGCTGATCGCACCGCCCGCCGACATGCTGTTGGTGCTGGACGAAGGCCACCACATCGGCAATGTCGCCATCGACCAGGGCGCGGCCAGCCTGCCGCTGGACGACATGGCGCGGCGCACCGGGCGCCTGCAGATCATCATCGCCGGCGCGTATCGCGCGGTGGACAGGGACAAGATCGGCAACCTGCTGCCGAACGAGGCGATTGAGGCGGCGGCGCGCGTGAGCAAGCTGCTCAGGGTGTTCGCCGACGGCATCGCGCAGGTGTGGACGCCCGCCGCGGACGAGCGGGAGCCGCTGTGGCGCGCCGCCAATGGCCGCCTGCCGGAAGCGTGGAAACAGCCGATCGAGGAGCTGGCCGACGAGACCCGCACCCTGCTCAACTGGGCCACGGCGGCCGCCGCGCAGGTCGCCAAGGGCAAGCCCGAGGACGCCGGCCACGAGCGCCTGCAGCGCAGCCTGGGCATGGCGCTGGAGATGATCCAGCAGCAGCACGACCTGTGGGCCGGCTGGCGCCGCGAAGACAAGGAAGGCCAGCCGCCGATGGCGCGCTGGATCACCCTGACCCGCGACGGGGAGCACGTGCTGCACTGTTCGCCGGTGTCCGCGGCGATGGTGCTGCGCAAGCTGCTGTGGGACGAAGTGGATTCGGTGGTGATGACCTCGGCCACGCTCACCGGCGGCGGCGATTTCCAGGCGCTGTCCATCGACAACGGCATTCCCGAGGAGGCGGAGATGGTATCGCTGGCCTCGCCGTTCGACCTGGCCAACCAGGCGCAGCTGGTGGTGCCGCCGTTCCCGGTGACGCCGGACGACCGCGAGCGTCACCCCAAGGAAGTGGCGAAGTACCTGGCTGCCGAACTGGACTGGGACAAGGGCAGCATCGTGCTGTTCACCTCGCGCTGGAAGATGGAAAAAGTGGCCGAGCTGATGCCGGCCACGCAGCGCAGGAAGGTGCTGGTGCAGGGCGAGGGCGCCAAGCAGAAGATGATCGACGAGCACCTGCGCCGCACTGCCGCCGGCGAGGGCTCGGTGCTGTTCGGGCTCAACTCGTTCGGCGAAGGCCTGGACCTGCCGGGCGAGGCCTGCACCACGGTGGTCATCACCCAGGTGCCGTTCGCGGTGCCGACCGATCCGCAGACCTCGACGCTGGGCGAGTGGTTCGAGAGCCGCGGGCTGAATTCCTTCAACCTGATCGCGGTCCCGCACGCGCTGCGCACGCTGACCCAGTTCGCCGGGCGCCTGATCCGCACCTCCACCGATACCGGCCGCGTGATCATCCTCGACTCGCGGCTGCTCACGCGCCGCTACGGCAAGCGCATCATCGACGCGCTGCCGCCGTTCAGGCGGGTGATCGGGTGAAGCACGGTCGAGCGGGGCAGCGCTCCGCTGGAGCATTCGCGGCCAAGCCACGCTGCGCGCTGCCAGGTGCCGCAAACCGCCTGTAGGCGGGGGCAACGCCCCGCTGCGGCGATACCGGGCAAGTCCGGGCCGGGAATGCCCGACGATTCCGGCTGGATGCGCCAAGGCGCGCGATGAAGCGCGGCGCGCTTATTCCTCGCGCTTGTTCAGCGCCGAGGTCGCCGCCGCGGCGTCTTCGCGCGACAGGAACAGGTATTCCAGTTCGCAGCCGCCGAATTTGTCCTCCAGCTCCTGCATGCGCACCGGATGGCTGCCGAAACGGTAGTGCTGGTGGCCGGTGTCGGCGTCCTCGATCAGATAGACACCGAAGGACGGGGGACTGGTGAGGGTGCCTTCCAGCTTGACGGACGAAGGGTCGATGGCGCGCTGGATGAGGTCTTCTAGATCGGTCATGGCGTTGCGTGGGGGTGTCGGTGTCGTGCTTTCGGGGGCAAGTGGAATCGTTGGCGGGGCCGGCGTCAATGCTTTTCGTGCTTCCAGTGGCGGCGCCTGCCCTGCGCCAGCCATTCGATGGCCTGGGCGATGCGCTGCTGGCGGGTGGTTTCGCGTTTGGCTTCGCCTATCCATTCCAGGTAGTCGCGCTGGGCGCTGGCGGCGAAGCCGTCGAACGTGGCCCTGGCCTGCGGTGCCGCGGCCAGGGCCTGTGCGAATGCCGGCAGCATGGGTAGCGGCGGCCGCGGCGTGCGCTTGAGGGCCGGCGCGCCGCCATCGATGCGTTGCATGGCCTGGCGCAGCTGGCCGGCGAATGCGCGCTTGCCGGGCAGGTCGGCCACCGACAGCAGCCGGCCGTACTGGCCCATCGCTTCGCCGTCGTCTTGCCTGCCGCCGTCGCGCGACCACAGGTTCAGCGCGGCATGGGCCTTGAAGGCGGCCATGCCGCACAGCAGCCTGCCGCGATGCAGGAAGGCGGGCATGCCCCACTTGATCGCTTCTTCCGCCTCCGGGCAGGCCGCATGCACGCGCTGGCGGATCTCGCGCAGGATCGGCTGCGCGAAGGCGGCGGCGCTGGCGATGTAGGCATCGACGCGGGGATCGGGCGTGGGCATGGCGGGCCTCGGATGGGCGCAGCCTGCCGTCAGTCGCACGCGGTTACAAGCCCGCCGTGGAGCGGGCCCGGATTTCCGCGGCTTCCCGCGGTGCGTTCAGGCCCCGCGGAAGCGCCGCGCCAGCCCGCTGACCACGGCGATGGCGGCGGTCAGCGCGGCCATCGACAGGAACTGCAGGCGGGTTTCCGGGGCCGACAGCAGCAGCGCGAAGATCAGCGCTAGGATCGCCAGCGCCAGCACCGTCAGGTAGGGGAAGCCGGCCATGCGGAACGGCAGCGGCGTGCCCAGGCGCTCGGCGCGGCGACGCAGGATCAGCTGCGAGAGCAGGGTGAGGGTCCACACCAGCAGGCAGGTCGAGCCGACCACGTTCAGCAGCACCGGCAGCACGCGGTCCGGGTACAGCAGCTCCAGCACGGTGGCGGCGAAGCCGAACAGCACGCTGGCCAGCACCGCCAGCACCGGTACCTGGCTGCGGCTGATGCGCGCCAGCCAGCGCGGCGCCTCGCCGCGCGCGGCCAGCGAGTGGATCATGCGCGAGGCGCCGTAGAGGTTGGCGTTGAGCGCCGAGAGCAGGGCGATCACCGCGATCACGGTGATGCCGGTGGCCGCGCCGGGGATGTTGGCGACCTGCAGCACCGCGGCGAACGGGGACTTGAGCGATTCGCTGGTCCACGGCACCACCGCGATGATCACGCCGATCGAGCCGATGTAGAACACCAGGATGCGCCAGGCCACGGTACGGATCGCGCGCGCCAGGCTGCGCTCGGGGTCCTGGGTTTCGGCCGCGGCCACCGCCACGATCTCGGTGCCGCCGAAGGCGAACACCACCACCAGCAGCGCCGCGCCGACGCCGGCCAGGCCCTTGGGTGCGAAGCCGCCGTGGTCGAACACATTGGACAGGCCGGGCGAGGCCACGCCCGGCAGCAGCCCGCACAGCAGGGCGATGCCGACCAGGATGAAGGCGATGATCGCGGCGACCTTGAGGATGGCGAACCAGAACTCGAACTCGCCGTAGTTGCGCACGCCCATCAGGTTGATGACGGTGAACACCACCATGAACGCCAGCGAGGTCAGCGGCACCGATAACTGCGGCAGCAGCGTCGCCAGCAGGCCGGCCGCGCCCACCGATTCGGCGGCGATCACGATCACCAGCTGCACCCACCACAGCCAGCCGATGGTGGCGCCGGCGGTGGCGCCCAGTGCGTCGGCGGCGTACACCGAGAACGCGCCGCTGGCCGGCCGCGCCGCGGCCATCTCGCCCATGGCGTGCATCATGATGATCACCAGCGTGCCGGCGACCAGATAGGACAACAGTACCGCCGGGCCGGCGGCCTGGATGCCCACGCCCGAGCCGAGGAACAGGCCGGCGCCGATCGCGCTGCCCAGGCCCATCATGATCAGCTGGCGCGGTTTGAGCGCGCGTTCCAGTTTCTGCGACGGCGGAGCCGGGTCGGCAACGGACGGATTGGCAGGCATCGGCGGGCTTCGGAGGGCGGAAAGGGCGACACCATACCGCGTCGGCTGCCAGGCGTGCCTGTTCCGTTGGTTGGGGCCGGAGGGTCGCGAGGCGGCCGGCCGGGGAGCGGGGCGGACCGGGGCGCGGGCGCTTTGTCAACGTGCGGCCGCAGCAATCCTGATGGCCTGAATGGACTACCTTATCCGTCCACCCTCCCCGCCGTGACGGCAGCTTTCCGAGACAGCAATGACTTTGAAGACCCTCAACCCCTTCGATCTGTTCGACGTGCGTTCGCTGCTGAGCGAGGAGGAACGCGCGGTGCAGGATTCCGTGGCCCGCTTCACCGACGAACGCGTGCTGCCGATCATCGGCGACTGCTTCGACCAGGGCCGCTTCCCCGACGAACTGATCCCCGAGATCGCCGACATGGGCCTGCTCGGCTGCACCCTGCCCGAGCAGTACGGCGGCGCCGGCCTCAACGGCGTCAGCTACGGCCTGATCTGCCAGGAGCTGGAGCGCGGCGACTCGGGCCTGCGCAGCTTCGTCTCGGTGCAGAGCTCGCTTTGCATGTACCCCATCTATGCCTACGGCTCGGAAGAGCAGCGCATGCGCTGGCTGCCGGACATGGCGCGCGGCAAGGTGATCGGCTGCTTCGGCCTGACCGAAGCCCACGGCGGTTCCGACCCGGCCAGCATGAAGACCCGCGCGGTCAAGGACGGCGGCGACTGGGTGATCAACGGCTCCAAGATGTGGATCACCAACGGCTCGGTGGCCGACATCGCCATCGTCTGGGCCAATACCGAGGAGGGCGTGCAGGGCTTCGTCGTCGAGAAGGGCACCCCGGGCTTCACCGCCCAGGAGATCAAGCACAAGATGAGCCTGCGCGCCTCGGTGACCGGCGCGCTGTTCTTCGACAACGTGCGCGTGCCCGACGCCAACCGCCTGCCCAACGTGAAGGGCCTGAAGGGTCCGCTGGGCTGCCTGACCCAGGCCCGTTACGGCATCACCTGGGGCCCGCTGGGCGCCGCGATCGCCTGCCTGGACGAAGTGCTGGCCTACACCAAGGAGCGCATCCTGTTCGGCCGCCCGGTGGCCGCCACACAGAGCGCGCAGATCAAGATGGCCGACATGGCCCGCCGCATCACCGCCGGCCAGCTGCTGGTGCTGCAGCTGGGGCGCCTGAAGGATGCCGGGCAGATGCAGCCGCAGCAGGTCAGCCTGGCCAAGTGGAACAACTGCCGCCTGGCCATCGACATCGCCCGCGAATGCCGCGACCTGCTCGGCGGCGCCGGCATCACCACCGAGCACGGCGCGATCCGGCATGCACTGAACCTGGAGTCGGTCATCACCTACGAAGGCACCGAGACCGTGCACCAGCTGGTGATCGGCCGCGAACTGACCGGCATAAACGCGTTCTGAACGCGCTTCTGAATGCCAGGCGGCCTGCATGCGATCATGCCGGCCGCCTTTCGCATGACTGGACATGAAGACACCCCCACAACTGCAGGTACTGATCGACGACGGCGTCATCGACGAAGTGCTGCGCCCGCTCAAGAGCGGCAAGGAAGCGGCCGTCTATGTCGTCCGCAGCGGCGATGAGATCCGTTGCGCCAAGGTCTACAAGGACATGGCCCAGCGCAGTTTCCAGCAGCGGGTGCAGTACCAGGAAGGACGCAAGGTGCGCGGCTCGCGCGAGGCGCGCGCCATCGGCAAGGCCAGCAAATACGGCCGCAGGCAGCAGGAAGCGGCGTGGAAGAACACCGAGGTGGACGCGCTGTACCAGCTGCGCGGGGCCGGCGTGCGCGTGCCCGAGCCGTTCGGCTATTTCCACGGCGTGCTGGTGATGGAACTGGTCACCGATGTCGAGGGCTTCAGCGCCGCGCGCCTGGGCGAAGTCGAACTCGACGCCGCGCAGGCCCGGCGGTTCCATGCGGTGCTGGTGCAGCAGGTCAAGCTGATGCTGTGCTGCGGCCTGATCCACGGCGACCTGTCGCCCTACAACGTGCTGGTCGGCCCGGATGGCCCGGTGGTCATCGATTTCCCGCAGGTGGTCAGCGCCGGCGGCAACAACGCCGCGCGCGCGATGCTGCTGCGCGACGTCAACAACCTCACCGCCTGGCTCGGGCGCTCGGCGCCGGAGTTGTTCGATACCTGGTATGGCGAGGAAATGTGGGAGCTGTTCCAGGCCGGCGACCTGCAGCCTGACAGCGCGTTGACCGGCGAGTTCACCCCGGACCTGCGCGCGGTCGACCTGGACGGCGTCCGCGAGGCCATCAACGACGCCCGCGAGGAAGCCCTCATCCGCCAGCAGGGGCGCGAGGCGGCCGAAGAAGACTACTGAGCGTGGGCAGGTCGCGCCGGGCGTGGCGATGTCCCGCGGCTGGGCGTGGCGGTGTTGCCAGGCGTCTAGACATGGCAACCTTCCTGCCTGCGGACTGCGTGGTGATCGGATGAAGCTGCTCGAAGGTATCCGCGTGCTCGACCTGTCGCGCATCCTGGCCGGGCCGTGGGCCACCCAGGTGCTGGCCGATTTCGGCGCCGAGGTCATCAAGGTCGAGCGCCCCGGCGTGGGCGACGATACCCGCGGCTGGGGACCGCCGTTCCTGAAGGATGCCGACGGCAACGACACCACCGAGTCGGCGTATTACCTGTGCGCCAATCGCGGCAAGCGCTCGGTGGCCATCGACTTCACCCGGCCGCAGGGGCAGGCGCTGATCCGCGCGCTGGCCGCGCAGTGCCAGGTGCTGGTGGAGAACTACAAGGTCGGCGGACTGGCGAAGTACGGGCTGGACCATGCCAGCCTGCGCGCGATCAACCCGGCGCTGGTGTACTGCTCGATCACCGGCTACGGCCAGGACGGGCCGTACGCGCAGCGCGCCGGCTACGACGCGGCGATCCAGGCCGTCGGCGGCCTGATGAGCGTGACCGGCGAGCCGGACGGTGCGCCCGGCGGCGGACCGCAGAAGGTGGGCGTGGCCGCCACCGACCTGATGACCGGCATGTACGCGGCCAGTGCGATCCTGGCCGCGCTGCGCCATGCCGAACGCACCGGGCAGGGCCAGCAGATCGACCTGGCCCTGCTGGATACGCAGGTGGCGTGGCTGGCCAACCAGGCCTCGAACTGGCTGGTCGGCGGGGTGGTGCCGGAGCGGCAGGGCACGGCGCATCCGAACATCGTGCCCTACCAGGTGATGCCGGCGGCGGACGGCCATTTCATGCTGGCGGTGGGCAACGACGCGCAGTTCGCGCGTTTGTGCGACGTGATCGGCGAGCCGCAGCTGGCCGCCGATGCCCGCTATGCGACCAACGCCGCGCGTGTGGCGCATCGCGCCGAACTGGTGCCCTTGCTGCAGCGGTGCCTGCGCGCACGCCCGGCGGCCGAATGGCTGGCCGCGCTGGAGCAGGCGGTGGTGCCGGCCAGTCCGGTCAACCGTATCGACCAGGTCTTCGACGATGCGCAGGTCCGCGCGCGCGGCCTGCGCGTCGACCTGCCGCACGCCACCGGCGGCACCGTGCCGGGGGTGCGCAATCCGCTGCGGTTCTCGGCCACGCCGCTGCAGTACCAGCAGGCCGCGCCGGTGCTGGGGCAGCACACCGCGCAGGTGCTGGGAGAGATGCTGTCGCTCGACGCCGACCGCCTGCGGGAACTGCAGGCGGCGGGCGTGATCGACGGCGGGGGGGGGGGCCCCCGCCCGGGGGGGGTGAGGGGCGGGTTTGCGGCGGGGGGGTGGCGG
>NZ_JASCOS010000150.1:0-7375 GCF_029959705.1 Stenotrophomonas sp. PS02297
GGCCAACGCCGCCTGCTGTTCGCCGCGCGCCGCCTGTGGCCGCGCGGCGCCGGCCTCGGCGGCGCGGCGCTGCGGGTCCAGCGCCGGCAATGCGCGCGTCGCCGCCAGCGCCTGGTCGTAGGCATCCGTGGCCGGCTCCAGTTCGCCCTGCAGCGACAGCGCCTGTCCCAGGTCGATGCTGGCCGACACGATGCGCGCATCGGTGGCCGGCAGCGCCGCCTCGCGCACCTGCAGCACCCGCCGCAATTCGTCGGCCGCGTGCGCATAGTGGCCGATGGCGATCAGCACCCGTGCCAGCGACTGCCGCATGTCGGCCGCCAGCAGCGGCGCATCGGCGAAATCACCATCCAGCCGTGCCAGCGCATGCGTGACGATCTGCTGGTCGAGCGCGTCGCGGGCGATGCTCGGCGCGCCGACCTGGGCGAAGGCCTGGCGCAGGCGCACGTCCAGCGGCTGGCCGGCGCCCTGCTTCTCCAGCACTTCCAGCACCTTGCGCTGCTGGGTGTCGGTCATGGCATGGCCCATCGCATCGATGTCCACGCTTTCCAGCATCGCCTGCTGGAAGTCGGCGAGCCGCTGCAGGTCGTGGCCGCGCTTTTCGGCCAGCGCCTGCTGCGCCCGCGCCTCGCGCAGCGCCAGCACCGAGGCCAGCAGGCCGCCCAGCACCGACAGCAGCACCAGCGCGGCGGCGGCCAGCGGCCAGGCGTTGCGGCGCAGGAAGCGGCGCGCGCGGTAGCCGCGTTCGTCGGCGCGCGCGCTGACCGGACGATGGGCCAGGTAACGGCGCAGGTCCTCGGCCAGCGCCGCGACCGAGGCATAGCGCCGGTCCGGCTCCTTGCGCAGCGCCTTGAGCACGATCGCATCGATGTCGGCCGGGACCGCGCGGCCCTGCGCGGGCGGCTCGCCATCGCGCCGCAGGCGCCGGCTGGGCGGCTGCACGTCGGTATTGGCGATGGCGTTGTACAGGCCGGCCGGATTGTCGATGTCGGCGAACGGCAGCTGCCCGCAGACCAGCTGGTACAGCACCGCGCCCAGCGAGTAGACGTCGGTGGCGGTGGTCAGCGGCTGGCAGGCCAGCTGCTCGGGGCTGGCATAGGCCAGGGTCAGGGCGTGCTGGCCGGTATGGGTGTCGCCCGCCGCCGCGCTGTCCTCGTCGATCAGGCGGGCGATGCCGAAGTCCAGCAGGCGCGGCTGGCCGCGCGCGTCGACCAGGATGTTGGCCGGCTTGAGGTCGCGGTGGATGACCAGGCAGCGGTGCGCCTCGGCCACCGCCTCGCAGATCCCGATGAACAGCGCGATGCGCTCGTCCAGCGGCAGGCGCGCGGCATGGACGTCCACGCGCTCGCCTTCGACGTATTCCATCGCCAGGAACGGGCGGCCGTCGGCGAGGATGCCGCCGTCGAGCAGGCGCGCGATGCCCGGGTGGTCCAGCCGCGCCAGCAGCTCGCGTTCGCGGGCGAAGCGCTCGCGCAGCTCGGGCGATGCCTCGGCCACCGGATTGAGCAGCTTCAGCGCGACCTTCTGCACGAAGTCGCCGTGGCTGCGTTCGGCCAGGTAGACCACGCCCATGCCGCCGGCACCCAGGCGCTGCAGCAGGCGGTAGTCGCGCGCGGCGTCGGCCGAGGCCTCCTGGCCGCTCAGGTCCTGTCCCGCGTCCGGCGCCGGCGGTCCTGAGGAGCGCAACGACACCACCAGCGTCTGGTCGGCCTCCATGCCGGCGAGCAACGCCCGCACTTCCTCGACCATCGTCGCGTCGCCCGCCGCCTCGCGGGCGACTAGGTCCTCGCGGGCGCTGCCCTGCAGGTCCAGCGCCTGCAGCACGATCTGCTTGACCCGGTGGTAACGCGCTGCGTCGCCACCGCTTACGTCCCCTTCGCGCATCATCCCCGTTCCCGTCCCGGCACGCCGCCGTCAGCCCGTATTCTGCACTCCCTGCGACACGCCGTTCACGCAGGCCACCAGCGCGCGCAGCAGCGCCTCGTCCTCGCGGCCGCTTTCACGCCAGCGTTGCAGCAGGTCCACCTGCAGGGTGCTGATCGGGTCGATGTAGGGATTGCGCAGGCGGATGGACAGCGCCAGCCGCGGATCGTGCTCCAGCAGCTCCTGCTGCCCGCTCAGGCGCTTGACCCAGTGCGCGGTCAGCGCCAGCTCCTCGCGGATCAGCGGGAAGAAGCGTTCGTGCAGCGCTCCGGCCATGCGCGAGAACTGTTCGGCGATGTGGATGTCGCCCTTGCTCAGCACCATCGCCATGTCGTCGAGGAAGGTGGCGAAGAACGGCCAGTCGTGCGCCATCTCGCGCAGCAGCTCCTCGTTGCCGGCATCGGCGGCGGCCTGCAGGCCGCTGCCCACGCCGAACCAGCCCGGGATCACCGCCCGCGCCTGGCTCCAGGCGAACACCCAGGGGATCGCGCGCAGGTTGGACAGCGCCGCGTCCTGGCCGAGCCGGCGCGACGGCCGCGACCCCAGGGTCATGCGCTCGATCACGTCGATGGGCGTGGCGTTGCGGAAGTAGTCCATGAACTGCGCGTCGCCGACGAAGGCGCGGTAACGGCGCGCGCTTTCCGCCGCGACGATGTCCATCACCGGCGTCCAATGCGCCTCGCGCGGTTCGGGCGCGCGCGGGCGCAGGCTGGCGCGCAGCACCGCGCCGGCGGACTGTTCCAGCGAACGCAGCGCCAGCGCGCGGATGCCGTACTTGCGGTGGATCACCTCGCCCTGCTCGGTGACGCGCAGGCGGCCGTCGATGCTGCCGCGCGGCGAGGCATCCACTGCGTGCGTGGTCTTGGTGCCGCCACGGCTGATCGAACCGCCGCGGCCATGGAAGAAAGTCAGGCGCACGCCGTGCTCGGCGGCTACGCCAAGCAGCTCCACCTGCGCCTGCTGCAGGCCCCAGCGCGAGGCGGCGATGCCGCCGTCCTTGCCGCTGTCCGAATAGCCGAGCATCACCATCTGCACGTCGCCGCGCGCGGCCAGGTGCGCGCGGTATACCGGGTCGGCGAGCAGGTCGCGCAGGGTCGCGGTGCCGCGATGCAGGTCGTCCACCGTCTCGAACAGCGGCGCGATGTCCAGCGGCACATTGCCGTCGGCGACCAGGCCGCCGCGCCGCGCCAGCGCCAGTACCGCGAGCACGTCGCCGCGGTCGTGCGCCATCGAGATGATGTAATTGCCCAGCGCGTCGGCGCCGTGGCGGCGGTGCGCGTCGGCCAGCGCCGCGAATACCTTGTCCAGGCGCTGCCCGGTCTCGTCGTCGCCACGCGGCAGCACGGCCTCGCCTGCGGCATAGGACGACAACAGCCGCGCACGCGCCGCACCGTCCAGTGCGTCGAACGCATCCTGGCCGCCCAGCACCTCGGCCAGCGCGCGCGCATGCACGCTGGACTCCTGGCGCACGTCCAGCCGCGCCAGGTGGAAGCCGAAGGTGCGCACGCGCCACAACAGGCGGCGCACCGAGAACCAGCCGGCATGCCGGCCCTTGTTGGCGTCCAGGCTGTCGAGGATGAGCTGGATGTCGCCGACCAGTTCCTCCGGCGAGGCGTACGTGCCCGGCGCGTCGTCGAGCGTGGCCTGCAGGCGCGCGCGCATGCGGTCGTTGAGCAGGCGGTAGGGCATGTCGGCGTGGCGCGGGCGCGACTGCACCTGCGGCAGCAGCGCGCGGTATTCCTCCACCCGCGCGCGCACCGCATCACTCACGGGCACCAGTTCGGTGGACTGGCTGAGCAGGCTGGCGAGCTTGAGCAGGTCCTTCTGGTACAGCTCCAGCACCGCGTCGCGCTGCGCGTTCAAGGTGGCGGCGATGGTGGCCGCATCGACATTGGGGTTGCCGTCCATGTCGCCCCCCACCCAGGTGCCGAAGCGCACCAGCCGCGGCAGCGGCAGGCTGCGGCCCCAGGTGTCGAGCAGCGCCTGTTCCAGCGATTCGTAGAACACCGGCATCACCCGGTACAGCACGCGGGTGAGATAGAAGCCGACGTGCTCGCGCTCGTCTTCCACGCTCGGCCGCACCGGCGAGGAATCGGCGGTCTGCCACGACGCGGTCAGCGCCATGCGCAGGCGCGCGGTGTCGGCGGCCTGCTCGCCCGGCGTGCGCTGGCCGTCGAGGTTGTCCACCAGGCTGGCCACCATCAGCTGTTCTTTTTCCAGCAGCGCGCGGCGCACAGCCTCGGTGGGATGGGCGGTGAACACCGGCTCGATATCGATGCGCGGCAGCCACTGCATCAGTTCTTCCAGCGTCACGCCTTGTGCCTTGAGCTGCTGCAGCGCGTCCTGCAGGCCTTCGGGCTGCGGGCGCTTGGTGCCGGCACGCTGGTAGTCGCGGCGGCGGCGGATGCGGTGCACCCGCTCGGCGATGTTCACCACCTGGAAATAGGTGCTGAACGCGCGCACCAGCGCCTCGGCCTGGCGCGGCGTGCGCCCGGCCAGCTGCGCGCTGAGCGTGGCCAGCGGCGCCTGGCTTTCGCGGCGCGCGATCGCGGCGGTGCGCACGTCTTCCACTTCATCGAGGAACGCGGGCGAGACCTGTTCGGAAAGGAGATCGCCGACCATCGCGCCGAGGCGACGGACGTCGTCGCGCAGGGGCAGATCGGGCGTGGCGAAAACGACGCTGCTGCGGTACTCGTTCATCCAGGAACCGGAACCTCGAGAGCGGGAACGCCCCAAGCCTAACCGAAAAATCCGGGCGTTTTTGCAGTGCATCAATACGGAAAATGGTTGCATCTGCATGTTGTCCGCGCGCTGTCCGCGCAGACACGACGACGGGGCGCGAACGCCCCGTCGTGGTCATGCAATGGCTTGCCGGGAGCAGCCCTGGAGCATCGCCGGGCGATGCCCGGCGCTACAGCGCCGACGCTGCGTCAACCTGCAGGGCGGAGCGCCGCCCCGCTGACGCCTTGCCGGCCAGGTCCACCCGGCGCCAGGTCAACGGCGCTTGCCGTCCTTCGCCGGCGCAGCCAGCCAACGGTCCAGCCAGTCCTCGCTTTCGGCGAGCATGGTCATGATCGATTCGCGCGCGCGATAGGCGTGCGATTCGTTGGGCAGCATCACCAGCCGCGTATTCCCGCCCAGGCCCTTGACCGCGGCGAACATGCGTTCGCTCTGCATCGGGAAGGTGCCGGAGTTGTTGTCGTCCACGCCATGGATGAACAGGATCGCATCCTTGATGTCGCCGGCGTAATTGAACGGCGACATCTTCAGGTAGATGTCCTGTGCCTGCCAGTAGTTGCGTTCCTCGGCCTGGAAACCGAACGGGGTCAGCGTGCGGTTGTAGGCGCCCGAGCGTGCGATGCCGGCCTTGAACAGGCGCGTGTGCGCGAGCAGGTTGGCGGTCATGAACGCGCCATAGGAATGGCCGCCGACGGCGATGCGCCCGCGGTCGGCCACGCCACGGCGCACCACTTCGTCCACCGCCGCCTGCGCGCTGGCCACCAGCTGCTGCACATAGGTGTCGTTGGGCTCGGCATCGCCCTCGCCGACGATCGGCATGGTCGGGTTGTTGAGCACCACGTAGCCCTTGGCCAGGAACGCCTGCGGTCCCCAGTAGCTGACCGCATTGAAACGATGCGGCGAACCGGTGACCTGGCTGGCGTCGGCGGCGGATTTGAACTCTGCCGGGTAGGCCCACATCAGCACCGGGCGCGGACCGTCCTTCTTCGGGTCGTAGCCGGGCGGCAGCAGCAGGTCGGCGGTGAGCTCGACGCCATCGCTGCGCTTGTAGCGGATCTGCTCCTTCTTCACCCCGCGCAGCTGCGGCAGCGGATGCGCGTTGTGGGTCAGCGCGACCGGTGCCGCTTCGCTGCCGAGCGCGCGCGCATACAGGTTGGATGGCTCGTCGTTGGACTCGCGGCTGTACAGCACGCGGGGCGCATCGCCATCGATCACCGCCACCGGCGCTTCGTAGTACGGCGCCTGCGAGTGGAACAGGCGCTCGCTCTTGCCGCCGTCCAGGTCGATGCGGTCGAGGAACGGGCGGTCGCCTTCGGGCGAGGCGCCATCACCGACGCGGTAGAAGCCGTGGCCATCGGCGGTGAACTGCAGGCGTGCACGGCCGCCGTCGTCGGGCTGCAGCAGCGGCGCGCCCGGGTCGCCGTAGCGGTCGTCCTCCGAACGCTCGGACAGCAGCTGCGGCGCCTGCTCCGGCTGGTCCGGGGCGATCTTCCATTCGCGCACCTGGCGGGTCTTCCACCAGTACTCGTTGAGCAGGGCGACATCGCCACGGCCCCAGGTGATGCCGGCATAGCGCGACGCCAGCCGCGCCAGCGTCAGCGGCGGCCGGTCGAACGGTGCGGCCTGGACCAGCACCGCGTCGCGGATCGCCGCTTCGCGCGCCGGATCGCCGCCGTCCTGCGCCTCGGCCCAGACCAGGGTGGCCGGCGCGTCGGCGCGCCAGGAGATCGAACGCACGCCGGTCGGCACCGCGTCGTTGCCGGTCGGCAGGCCTTCGACCAGCGGCAGCTTCGCCACCGTGTGCGCCACGCGGCCCTGCGCGTCCAGCACCTCGATGCGGCGCGGGAAGCTGCTCACCGGCACCGCATAGGAGAACGGCCGCTCCACGCGCTGGCTGAGCAGGTAGTTGCCGTCCGGCGAGGACGACAGCCCCAGGTAGATGCCCGGCATGCCCAGCGGACGGCTTTCACCGTTGATCGCCACCCGCACCGGCTGCGCCTGCAGGTAATACTCGAACAGGCGCGCGTCGTGTTCGTTCTTCAACAGGTCCTGGTAGGTGCGCACCGAGCGCACGCCCTTGCCCGCCTCGGTCTGCTGCACCGCCGGACCGGTCGGGATGCCGTCGCCGACCGGCGCGGCGCCCTGCCCGGCCGGGCGCTGCATCACCAGCAGCGCATCGCCGCCCGGCAGCCATGCGTAGCCATTGCCTACCACCGAGTTCAGCCGCTCCGCCACCCGGCGTGCGCTGCCGGCAGCGACGTCCACCAGCCACAGCTCGTTGCTGCCGCTGGTCGGGTCCACCTGGTTGAAGGCCAGGTACTTCTGGTCCGGCGACCAGGCCAGCGAGGCCACCGACAGCGGCTGCGGCAGGCCGCTGATCTGGCGCTGCGCGCCATCGGCGGTGGAGACCAGCCACAACTTGCTGCCGAAGGAGAAGCGGCTGTCGGAGAAGGTCTTCGGGTTGATCCGCAGCCCGGCCAGCTTCAGTTCCGGCTGCGCCACCTGGGCGATGGACGGCAGCGGCGGGGTCTGCAGCATCGCCGCCAGGTCGCGCCGAGGCGACAGGCGCAGGCTGGGCGCGCGCGGGGCGTCCACCACCGCCTGCAGCGCCGCGGACGGCAGGCGGTAGCCCTGGGCATCGCCGGCCGGGGCGTTGGCGGCCGGGGCGGCCGCCAGCAGCGGCGGCACGGCCAGCAGCAGGCCGGCGCACAGCACC
>NZ_JASCOS010000151.1:0-7186 GCF_029959705.1 Stenotrophomonas sp. PS02297
CGAACTGCGCGACCGCTACCTGCATGGCACGTCGACGCTGCCGGCGTACCGCCGCTGATGGCGCCACCCCGCCCCCGGCGCCGGGGCGCCGGGGGCGGGAGGGACCGCGCCGGGGCGGCGCGCCACCTGCCGCGACGACGGTTTTGGGTTAGTGTGACCGCAGGCACGCAACGCACCGGGGGGGTTGGATCATGCGCATCGGAATCGTCGTGGATTCGGCCTGCGACCTGCCAGCCGACTTCATCCGCGAACACAGGCTGATCCTGCTGCCGATCACCGTCCGGATCGGCGAGGCGGTGCTGGCCGACCACCGCGAGGAAGACGCCACCCTCAACTTCCTCGACACCCACGTCGCCGAACGCGGCGCCGAGGCGGAAACCATTCCCTTCAGCGTCAACCAGATCCGCGACCTGTTCCTGCAGCACCTGGTGATCGACTACGACCATGTGTTCTGCCTGACCATCACCAAGACCCGCAGTCCGATCCACGACAACGCGCTGCAGGCCAGCTTCGCCATCCTCAACGAGTACCGGCCGATCCGCCAGGCCGCCGGCCACAACTCGCCGTTCGCCCTGCGCGTGCTCGACACCCAGAACCTGTTCGCCGCGCAGGCGGTGACCGCGGTGGAGGCGGTGCGGCTGCGCGATGCCGGCGCCGGCGTGGCGCAGATGCGCGAGCGGCTGGAGGAACTGGCCGGCAACGTGCATGGCTACATGATCACCCGCGACCTGTACTACATGCGCGCCCGCGCGCGCCACAAGGGCGACCGCAGCGTCGGCCTGCTCACCGCCGCGCTGGGCAGCGCGCTGGACATCAAGCCGGTGCTGCACGGCTACCGCGGCGAGACCGCGCCGGTGGCCAAGATCAAGGGTTTCGACAACGCGGTGCAGCGGCTGTTCGGCTTCGTCGGGCAGCGCGTGGTGCATGGCCTGCTGACGCCGGTGGTGTGCGTGAGCTATGGCGGCCCGCTGGACGAACTGCGCGCCCTGCCCGGCTACGCCCCCCTGCGCGAGACCTGCCAGGCGCACGGCGTGGCCCTGCTCGAAAGCGTGATGAGCCTGACCGGCATGGTCAATGTCGGCAAGGGCGCGGTGACCGTGGGTTTTGCCGACGTCCCGCACGAATTCGAGAGCTGATCCGCGCCGGCGTGTACGCGGACGCGACGCCCGCCGCGCCACACTGCCCCCTCCCAAGGAGAACCCTGCATGCCCGTGCACTATTCGATCTCGTTGCCCGATCCTGCCGCCGCGCGCGGCAGCGATCCGCGCCTGTCCTTCACCGCCAATGGCGCCGACACGTTCGCCGATCAATTGCAGGAGGCGCTGCGCACGCCGGAATTGTTCGAACGCTGGCGCGCCACCCAGGAAGAACCCGACGACGTCGACCCGCACTGGGGCGTGACCGATCCGGAAGCGACGGTAAGCGGCCGGCAGGCGGACCTGCGCATCGACCTGGTCGCCATCACCCGTATTCCCGGCGACGTCCTCAAGCAGCGCCTGCGCTGGCTGGCCGGCAGCCACTGGGAACTGCGCGACGTGCGCTGAGTACATGGCCGCGCAGCTTCATGGAAGCGGGCTTCGGCCGGTGACAGCGGCTTTATTGGCAACCGTTCGCCGGCCGCATCGCAGCCCCGTCCGCGAGCCGGCCCGCCCCCACGAGCGCGACAGGATCGTGGACAGGTTCTGAACAGATGACCCCCGTCCTGCTTTCCTGGAGCGGCGGCAAGGACGCCGCCTGGGCGCTGCACGCCCTGCGCCAGCGCGAAGACGTCCAGGTCGTCGCGCTGCTGAGCACCCTGACCGAAGGCCATGAGCGCTCGTCGATGCAGGGCGTGCGCAATGACGTGCTGCAGCTGCAGGCCGACGCCGCCGGGCTGCCACTGCTGCGCGCCTGGATACCGCAGGCCTGCGACAACGCCGGCTACCTGCAGCGCATGACCCAGGCACTGGAAACCGCGCGCCGGCGTTGGCCGGGGCTGCGCACGCTCGCCTTCGGCGACCTGCTGCTGGAAGACATCCGCCAATGGCGCCAGCGGCAGTACGCGGCGCTGGACTGGGACTGCCTGTCTCCCCTGTTCGGCCAGGACACCGCCGCGCTCGCGCGGGAGATGATCGATGCCGGCCTGCGCGCGCAGTTGTGCTGCGTGGACACGCAGGCGCTGGACGCCTCCTTCGCCGGCCGCGCCTTCGACCATGCCCTGCTCCGCGCCCTGCCCACCGGCGTCGACGCCTGCGGCGAGAACGGCGAATTCCACACCTGCGTCAGCGCCGGACCGATGTTCCGCACGCCGCTGGACCTGCGCACGGGCGCGACGGTGCTGCGCGAGGCGCGCTACGCCTATACGGACTTCATGCCGGCGCAGGACTGATCATGCTGCCCGGCTGCCCCCCGCTTCCGCCAGGAGAGGGGGCATGAACCGCGCAGGGCCGCGACCGGCGGACCAGGTTCAATACACGCTGGAGGGCATGGGCGGGCTGATCCCCATGCCCTGCGCCGGCCCGGCTTCCACCCACGTTTCCACGCGGTTGCGGCCGGCGCGCTTGGCCGCGTACAGCGCGGCGTCCGCGCCGGCCAGCAATGCTTCCGGCGGCTGCGGCTGCAATGCCCGCATGCCGGCCACGCCGACGCTGATGGTCACCGATTCCGGCAGTACCCCCGCTGGAATCGCCTGCACCGCCACGCGCAGGCGTTCGCCCAGCTCGTGCGCGCTTTCCGGGCACGTGGCCGGCGCCACCACCGCGAACTCCTCGCCACCGTAACGGGCCACCAGGTCGCCGCCGCGCGCCGCGGTGGCCTGCAGCATCGCCGCCACCTCGCGCAGGCAGCGGTCCCCCGCCGGATGGCCGTAGGTATCGTTGAACCGCTTGAAGTGGTCGATGTCGATCAGCAACAGCGACAGCGCGCTCTCCTGACGGCAGGCGCGGCTCCATTCGGCCTGCAGCACGGCGTCGAACTGGCGGCGGTTGGCAACGCCGGTCAACCCGTCAAGCCGCGCGAGCGCGTCCAGCGCCGCCTGCCGTTCCAGCAGCTCGATCTGCAGGAGCATGCTGCGCAGGCCGAAGCCCAGGATCGCAGCCACGAAGCCGGCCAGCGCCCAGTACCGGGCGTGATCCACCACCAGCGTGGCGACCACCAGCAGCAACAGCGGCAGGATCATTGGCCCGCCCGCCTGCACGGCATGCCGCAACCGCGGGCGCTCGCCGGCAGGTGCGGATTCGCGCGCGCGCAGCGCCAGCACCGCCAGCAGCAGGAAGGGCAGGTCGATCAGCAGGTCGGCGGGCAGGCCGAAGGGAATGTAGGCGGCGGCGTGGTTGATATAGCCGGCCATCACCAGATAGGCCACCGCGTAGATCGCCAGCACGCGGAAGAACGCACGCCGGCCGGGCAGATCCATGCTGGCCCAGCGCAGCAGCGCGAATGCCGCGATGCAGGCGTTCTGGATGTCGAACAGCAGGCGCAGGCCGTTCATGCCTGCGTCGCCGGCATTGGCGTGGTAGCGGGTATGCAGGAAGAACAGCACGCCCAGCAGGGCCGCCAGCAGGGCGTCGATCAGACTGATCGCCCAGCGCTCGCGCCGGGCGCGCGCCAGCACGAACACCAGCGGCACGCCGTAGGCCACGTAGAGCAGCAGGCTGATCTCCGGCGTGTCGTTGGCATCGCCCGCACGCACCGCATCGACCATGTTCATGGCCATGCCGCCTGCCCACAGCAGCATGGCCAGCGCAGTGGCCCGCCAGCCCGGCGCGGCCCGCTGCCGCCACCCTTGCCGCAGGCACGCGGCGGCGGCCAGCAACGGCGCGGCGATGAGGAAGCAGAACGACAGGACGGTCGCCGATGCCGGCAGCATTGCCAGCACCAGGCCATGGCACAATACGAACAGGAGCGCCAATACCAGCGGCATGCGGTCCCCCTACCAACGCCGATGGCTGGACGATAGCAAAGGCGCGCGCGTGGAAAGCGCGACGACCCGCGCGCTTTTCCACTCTGCCCGCGCCGGCTCAGGCCATGGCGCGGGCGTGGTGGGCGATGTGCTCGCCGATGAAACTGGCGATGAAGTAATAACTGTGGTCGTAGCCCGGCCGCAGCCGCAGCTGCAGCGGATGGCCAGCGGCCGCGCAGGCGTCGCGCAGCAGCTGCGGGCGCAGCTGGGTGTCGAGGAACTCGTCGTCCCCACCCTGCTCGACCAGCAGCGGCAGGCGTTCGGCGGCATCGGCCACCAGCGCGGTGGCGTCGTACTGCCGCCATGCCTCCCGGTCCTGGCCGAGGTAGGCGGAGAACGCCTTCTCGCCCCAAGGCACCTGCGACGGCGCCACGATCGGCGAGAACGCCGACACGCTGCGGTAGCAGCCCGGGTTGCGCAATGCGATCAGCAGCGCGCCATGACCGCCCATCGAATGGCCGCTGATCGCGCGCGCGTCGCTGACCGGGAAATGCGCCTCGACCAGCGCTGGCAGCTCGTCGACGATGTAGTCGTACATCCGGTAATGCGACGCCCACGGCTGCTGCGTGGCGTTGAGGTAGAACCCGGCGCCCTTGCCCAGGTCGTAGCCTTCCGCATCGGGCACGCCGTCGCCGCGCGGGCTGGTATCGGGCACGACCAGGATGATCCCGTGCTCGGCGGCGTAGCGCTGCGCGCCGGCCTTGGTGATGAAGTTCTGCTCGGTGCAGGTCAGGCCCGACAGCCAGTACAGCACCGGCAGCTTCGCCCCGCTTTCGGCCTGCGGCGGCAGGTAGACGGCGACGCTCATGTCGCAGCCCAGCACCTCCGAACGGTGCCGGTAGACATCCTGCCAGCCGCCGAAGCAGGCGCGGTGTTCAAGGCGTTCCATCGTCATATCAGTCGGCTCCCGATGCAGTCGAAAGGCGGATCTCGCAGGTCTTCAGCACCTCCAGGTCCCCCTTCACTTCGATCCGCGAAGCGTGGGCCAGGGCGCGGATACGCGAAGCGTAATACGCCTCGGGAATATCCTCGTACTCGTCGGGCGCGGCGATCAACACACCTGCGGTAACGAAGCCCGCCTTCTTCCATGCCCGGTCCAGCGACGACAGGATCAACCCATCGATCTTCACCAGATCGGGCTCCTGCAGCCGCTCGATCGCCTCGCGCGCTTCCTGGCTATCGTCCATACCGGCCAGCGCGGCGGCCAATCCCTCTTTATCGAACATCGCACTCATCTCAGTAGTGGACCACCGAACGGATCGACTTGCCTTCATGCATCAGGTCGAAGGCTTCGTTGATCCGCTCCAGTTCCATGGTGTGGGTGACGAACGGCGCCAGCTCGATGTCGCCCTTCATCGCGTCCTCGACCATGCCCGGCAGCTGGCTGCGGCCCTTCACGCCACCGAAGGCGGTGCCCATCCACTTGCGCCCGGTCACCAGCTGGAACGGGCGGGTGGAGATTTCCTGCCCCGCGCCGGCCACGCCGATGATTACGCTCTGCCCCCAGCCGCGGTGTGCGCATTCCAGCGCCGCGCGCATCACGTTGACGTTGCCGATGCACTCGAAGCTGTGGTCCACGCCCCAGCCGGTCATCTCCACGATCACCTGCTGGATCGGCATGTCGTGATCCTTCGGGTTGACGCAGTCGGTGGCGCCGAACTGCCGGGCCAGCTCGAACTTGGACGGATTGGTATCGATGGCGATGACGCGGCCGGCCTTGGCCTGGCGCGCGCCCTGGATCACCGCCAGGCCGATGCCGCCGAGGCCGAACACGGCCACGCTGTCGCCCTCCTGCACCTTGGCGGTGTTGTGCACGGCGCCGATGCCGGTGGTGACGCCGCAGCCGAGCAGGCACACATGCTCCGGGTTCGCTTCCGGATTGACCTTGGCCAGCGAGACCTCGGCCACCACGGTGTATTCGGAGAACGTCGAGCAGCCCATGTAGTGGTAGATCGGCTCGCCGTTGTAGGAGAAGCGGCTGGTGCCGTCCGGCATCACGCCCTTGCCCTGGGTCGCGCGCACGGAAGTGCACAGGTTGGTCTTGCCGCTCTTGCAGAACAGGCACTGCCCGCATTCGGCGGTGTACAGCGGGATGACATGGTCGCCCGGCTTCACCGAGGTCACGCCCTCGCCCACCTCGACCACGACGCCGGCGCCTTCATGGCCCAGCACGCACGGGAACAGGCCTTCCGGATCGTCGCCGGACAGGGTGAAGGCGTCGGTATGGCAGACGCCGGTGTGGGTGATCTTCACCAGCACTTCGCCTGCCTTCGGCGGGGCGACGTCGATCTCGACGATCTGCAGCGGCTGGCCGGGACCGAAGGCGACGGCGGCACGTGATTTCATGGTGTTCTCCTGTAGCGGTTGTTCGATGGCGCGTGCATCGGCACGCACCGGTGTTCGGGCAGGAGCGGCTTCCGTCGCGGCACGGCGTTCGCATCCGGCCCCCTGCAGGCAGCGCGAAAGCCCGTCGCGGCTGGAGCCGCCCCTACTTGAGGTAGGAGCGGATCAGGCCGGACATCTCGGCCACGCGCGCGGCGCGCTGCGCGGCCGACTGCGCCGGCTGGCCGAATTCCTCGCGCAGGTGCGCCTCCATCACTTCGGACATCAGCCCGTTGACGGCGCCGCGGATGGCCGCGATCTGCTGCAGCACCGGCCCGCAGTCGGCGCCGGCTTCCAGCGCGCGCTCCAGCGCATCGCACTGCCCGCGGATGCGCCGCACCCGCGCCAGCACCTTCTTCTTTTCCTCGGGGGAATGCGGCACGCATCCGCTCCTATCCTGTACTGGGGGACAGTATATTGGAAAACCATCCGTCATCCAGCGATGCGGGCGACGCCCCACCCGGTGGAGCCCGGCCCATGGCAGGAAAAACGCGAGGAAATCGCGCCTTCAGCGGTCGCGGCCATGCAAGCGACAGCTCATCGCGCCGCGCCAGCAGCCCGGTCATCGGCAGGGGAACGGCACCGGAACGGTACCGGGAGGGGCACCCCTCTCCCGCAGATGCACTGCGGAGGCGCCCACCGGCATGTCGCTGCCGGCACCGCATGGCGGGATGACCGGCGACCATCACCCCGGCCTTTCCAGGCTTCGCTGCACGGAAAGCATCGGGCAGCGGCAGACCACGCACCCGCCCATCCTGCGCGGCGCAGGATGGGGCGGGTGCAGCAGGCCCGTTTTCCAGCGGACGCATCAGGTCCGCATCGTCGAACCAGGACCTGGGGCCGGCACGCGTGGCGCCCGCGTGC
>NZ_JASCOS010000152.1:0-6948 GCF_029959705.1 Stenotrophomonas sp. PS02297
GGGCAATGGCGACCGACGAGGAGGCCGCCATTGCCCGCGACGGAAAAACTCAGCGTGGGGAAGGTTCAGTTGAGCCGTTCTTCATAAATCCGCAGAAGCTTCTGCTTGGCAAGCAGCTTTTCGCGTTTCATCTGCCCCAGGGTCATATCGTCGATGGGGAGTACCCCCAGTTCCGCATCCATGCATTTCTTGTTCAGCTTCTGGTGCTGCTGATAGAGCTGCTTGAACTCGGGGTTGACCTTGATCAACGCGTCGATCTCACTCTGCGGCTGCCCTTCGAACATGACTACCTCCTACATGCGGAAACACGAACGCCCCGGCCTTGCGGCACGGGGCGTTTGGGATGGAGATCCGGGCGGGGCACGGCCGAACCCTCAGCCGCCTTCCGGTCCAATCCCCGGAAGCTGTCTGGTACTGGTTCGCGCCACGGTTGCACTGGCCCGGTCCTCCGCTGTCCGGACGACGAAAATGTCGCCCGGACGATTGACCCTACGCCTGAAAAAAGGTTCCGGCAAGGGGAGCGGAGGGAGCAGGCGAAGGTTCAGGAACGGCCGCACATTCAGCCTTTACGGCAGCCCTGTGCGACCCCCGCCGGCCCCCGCCTGAGCAACACAAGCGGTAGTGCCAGAGCGGGGCGATACCCCCTTCCATGGGTTCCGGGTGAGCCAGCCTGGCATCACGGTGCGACGATCACCTCGGCCGAACGGGCGCGCGTGGCGGCAGCCTTCTTGCCGCTGACCTGGATGCGGTTGGCGCCGACGCCGGCCGCCACCAGCGCGTCCTTCAGCGCCTGCGCGCGGCGCTGGCCGACGCCGGTGGCGCTGTCGTAGCCCTCGATGGTCACCCGCCCCTTCCTGCCGATGTTCAGGTACTCGGCCAGGGCCTTGAGCTGGTCGCGCGCGGCGCTGGACGGGGTGGCCTGGCCCGCCGCGAAGGCGTCGCCGGCGAGGGTGAATATCTCGCCGCGGTTGTCGAACTTCGAGGCCGGCAGCTTCTGCCCGGAGACCAGCTCGGCCTCTTCGCGCGCGAGCTTGGCCGCGTTCTGCTGGGCCGAATTCACCCGCGCGGCCTGCTTGCCCGCCACGCTGGTCAACGCCGCCTCGGCGTCCTGCCGGGCCAGGGTCTCGGCCTCGGCGGCCTGGCGCATGCGCTCGGTCTCCTCGGCCTGGATCTGCGCCTGCACGCGCAGGCGCTCGGCCTCCTGGCGCGCGCGGGCGGCTTCGCGGCGGCTGGCCTCGACCAGCAGTTCGCTGCGGGTACGCTCCAACTGGTCGACTTCGCGGCGCGCGGCTTCGGCGCGGGCGCTGGCCTCGGCGATCGCCACCCGGCGCTCGGCCAGGTAACGCGCCTGGTCCAGTTCCTTGCGTTTGGCCTTGGCCAGCACGGCGATCGCCTGCTGCGCCTGCAGCCGTTCGAGCGCCGCCAGGTCGGTGGTACGCATGTCGGCCTGCAGCGCGATCAGGCGCTGGTTCAACATCGCCACGGCCGGGTCTTCGGTGGCGGCGGTCGCCAGCATCGGCATGGCCAGCAGGCCGGCCACGAGCAGAGTGCGGATATCCATCAGCGTCCCTCCCCGGTCGCCAGCTGGCGTTGCAGGCGTTCCACCTCGGCCTTGCGCTGCGCCAGCGTGGCCAGCGCCACGGCCTCCCCGCTCTGCGCGCGGGCCAGGTCGGCATCGACCATCGCGCGCTGCGCCAGCAGGGGCGCCTGCTTGCGCTCGCGGCGGTCGCCGGCCGCGCGCTGTGCCTGCTCCAGTTGCTGCCGGGCCAGGGCCATGGTGTCCGGCGCGTACTGGTCGGCGTCGGCGCGATCGGCGCGCTCCACCGCCTGCTGCGCGGCGAGCAGGTCGGCCGCGGCCGGATCCTGCGCCATCGCACTGGCACAGAGCGCAGATGCGCACGCGGTCACATACAGGAGGTGTCGCAAGTGTGCGAAGCTAGGTTTCATTGGGGAGCCGTCGCGAAAGAGTTGAGCGCGGCCATTGTCGTCAAGGCCGCCGTGTGCTTGCAACGGTGGGCGGCCATTGCCCGGGGAATCGCATCCATGGATATCGGCTATTTCCTGAAGCTGATGACCGAAAAGAACGCATCGGACATGTTCCTGACCACGGGAGCGCCTGTCCATATCAAGATCGAGGGCAAGCTCTACCCGCTGGGCAACACCGGCCTGCCGCCAGGCATGGTCAAGAAGATCGCCTACTCGCTGATGGACGAGGGCCAGGTGCCGCAGTTCGAACGCGACCTGGAGCTGAACATGGCCATCGCGCTGGCCGACGTGGGCCGTTTCCGCGTGAACGTGTTCAAGCAGCGCAGCGAAGTGGGCATGGTCATCCGCGCGATCAAGAACCGGATTCCCTCGATCGAGGAGCTTAAGCTGCCGGACGTGCTCAAGGACGTGATCATGACCCCGCGCGGGCTGGTGCTGGTGGTCGGCTCCACCGGCTCGGGCAAGTCCACCTCGCTGGCGTCGATGATCGACCACCGCAACGCCACCACCACCGGGCACATCCTCACCATCGAGGACCCGATCGAGTTCCTGCACCGGCACAAGCAATCCATCGTCAACCAGCGCGAGGTCGGCCTGGACACCCACGCCTTCCACAACGCGCTGAAGAACGCGATGCGCGAGGCGCCGGACGTGATCCTGATCGGCGAGATCCTCGATGCCGAGACGATGGAGGCGGCCATCGCCTTCGCCGAGACCGGCCACCTGTGCCTGGCCACGCTGCACTCCAACAACGCCGACCAGACCATCGAGCGCATCCTCAACTTCTTCCCCGAGAGCGCGCACCGCAACGTGCTGATGAACCTGTCGCTGAACCTGCGCGCGGTGATCAGCCAGCGCCTGGTCAAGGGCACCGACGGCCGCCGCCGCCCGGCCACCGAAGTCCTGATCAACACGCCGATGATCCGCGACCTGCTGCGCCGCGGGCAGGTGCACGAGATCAAGCAGGCAATGGAGCAGTCGCTGGAGGAAGGCATGCACAGCTTCGACCAGTGCCTGTTCCGGCTGGCCAAGGACGGGCTGATCGAGCAGGAAGAAGCCCTGCGCGCGGCCGATTCGCGCGACGGGCTGGCGCTCAAGTTCCGCCTGTCCGAGGGCGCCAGCGGCGAGCACGATCCCTACGCCGATTTCTCCGCGGCGGCGGCGCCGGCGTCGATCACCCACGGCTTCTGAACGGACCGCGCCGCTTCGACGGCACAACGACAAAGCCCCGCAGAAGCGGGGCTTTGTCGTTGTTGTCCTGCGTCCGCAACGCAATCGGGCGATACGCAGACGGGAAGGAGTGCAGCGGAGCCCGGCGTGGCAAGTTCAGCAGCGTGGAGGCTGTTCCTCCTTCGCCCCCAAAGCGGCGATGGACAGCGCTCAGGCGGCGTCGGGCTGGTTTTCCGGGCGGGCGGCGTCGAAGGCCGGCAGCGCCAGACAGGCGGCCTCGATCCGGCGCAGGGTCGGGAAGGCCTCCATGTCCAGGTGGAAACGGCGCGCGTTGTACAGCTGCGGCACCAGGCAGCAGTCGGCCAGCCCTGGCGCGTCGCCATGGCAGAAACGCCCGCCCTGCTCCGATGCCGTGAGGGAGGCTTCCATCGCGGCGAAGCCGGTGCGCATCCAGTGCAGGATCCATTCGTCGCGCTCGGCCTGCGGCACGTTCCATTCCTGGTCGAAGAACTGCAGCACGCGCAGGTTGTTGAGCGGATGGATGTCGCAGGCCACCAGCTGCGCCAGCGCGCGCACCCGTGCGCGGCCGGCGGCGTCGGCCGGCAGCAGGGCCGGCTGCGGATGGGTTTCCTCCAGGTATTCGAGGATCGCCAGCGACTGGGTCAGCACCCGATCGCCATCGCGCAATGCCGGCACCAGCTCCTGCGGGTTGAGCGCGGCATAGGCCGGCGCGTGCTGCTGGCCGCCGTCGCGCACCAGGTGCACCGGCACGATGGCGTAATCCAGGCCTTTCAGGTTCAGGCCGATGCGAACCCGGTAGGCGGCGCTGGAGCGCCAGTAGCTGTAGAGCGTCAAGGCCTGTTGCATGTCCGTTTCCTGTTGCCCGCAGGCCACCTTACCCGCCGGCGATGGGGTGGCCCGCACCGCCGGTCGGTCCATCGCGCCGCCGGCCGGGAGCGCAGCCGCGCCTGCCCGCGGAGCCGGTGCGCGTGAGGCCGTCAGGGCCGCGCGGCCTGCTCGATGCGCTGTTCGATGGCGCCGAAGATGCTGTTGCCCGCGCGGTCGAACATCTCGATCCGCACCACGTCGCCGAAGCTCATGAACGGCGTGGACGGCTTGCCGTCGCGCAGCGTTTCCACCGTGCGGCGCTCGGCGAAGCACGAAGCGCCCAGCGAGGTGTCCTCGTTGGCGATGGTGCCCGAGCCGACGATGGCGCCGGCCGACAGCGGACGGGTCTTGGCCGCGTGCGCCACCAGCTGGGCGAAGTCGAACTGCATGTCCACGCCGGCTTCCGGCGCGCCGAACCACTCGCCGTTGATGTGGGTCACCAGCGGCAGGTGCACCTTGCTGCCCTGCCAGGCCTCACCCAGTTCGTCCGGGGTGACGAACACCGGGCTCAGCGCCGAGCGCGGCTTGGATTGCAGGAAGCCGAAGCCCTTGGCCAGCTCGGCCGGGATCAGGTTGCGCAGGCTGACGTCGTTGACCAGGCCGACCAGCTGGATGTGGCCGGCGGCCTGCTCCGGGGTCGCCGCCATCGGCACGTCGTCGGTGATGACCACGATCTCGGCTTCCAGGTCGATGCCGTAGTCCTCGCTGACCACCTTGACCGCATCGCGCGGGCCGTAGAAGCCGGCGCTGGTGGCCTGGTACATCAGCGGATCGGTGTAGAAGGTTTCCGGCACTTCGGCGCCGCGCGCCTTGCGCACCCGCGCCACGTGCGGCAGGTAGGCGCTGCCGTCGACGAATTCGTAGGCGCGCGGCAGCGGCGCGGCCAGCGCCTGCATGTCCAGGTCGAACACGCCGTCGGCATCGCCGTGGTTGAGCGACTCGGACAGCGCGTTCAGCCGTGGCGCGACGTTGGACCAGTCCTCCAGCGCCTGCTGCAGGGTGGCGGCGATGCCGGTGGCGCGCACGGCGCGGGCCAGGTCGCGCGAGACCACGATCAGGGTGCCGTCGCGGCCACCTTCCTTCAAGGAACCAAGCTTCATCGGAGCGTCCAGTCCAGGGGCGGAAAACAAGTTTCGATTGTAACGAATAGTCCGGCAACGACCAGCGCCGCGGAAGGAACGCCGCGCCATCGGGCATGCGCGCAATGGCGTGCGCCCACCCGGCCTGTACGTCGGGCCGGCAACGGGCCCCTTCCCCCGGCGATACCGGGGAGTTCCAGGCGCCCCGACCATACCTGAACAGGGGTTTTTGTACCGCTCCCGAACATCCCTTAGACTATCGCGGTCTGCCAGCGGCCGTCCGTTTCCCTCGGGGATTACCGGCGGCGCAGGATCCTCCAGGGGAATCCGCCCGCCCGCTCCCACTCCGACGCCTTTCGTCATGCATTCCGGCCTGCGCGCCTGCGCCGGTCGTACCCCACCTCGCAGCGCGGTTACACGGGAACGCTCCGAGCCGGTCGGTCATGCCGACCGTCAGTGCCAGCCTTTGCCGGCCGGCACGTCCATTACGGAGTTTCCAATGTCGTTCGAAGATCTGGGCCTTGCGCCCTTCCTGCTGCGCGCGCTCGCCGAGCAGGGCTACGAAACCCCCACCCCGATCCAGCAGCAGGCCATCCCGCTGGTGCTGGAAGGCCACGACCTGCTGGCCGGCGCGCAGACCGGCACCGGCAAGACCGCCGCGTTCGGCCTGCCGCTGCTGCAGCACCTGGCCACCTCGGCGCAGGAAGTGCGCAACGGCCCGCGCCGGCCGCGCGCGCTGATCCTCACCCCCACCCGCGAACTGGCCACCCAGGTGCATGACAGCCTGCGCGGCTACAGCAAGCACCTGCGCATCCCCAGCACCTGCATCTACGGCGGCGTCGGCATGGGCAACCAGCTCGACATCCTGCGCCGCGGCGTGGATCTGCTGGTGGCCTGCCCGGGCCGCCTGATCGACCACCTGGAGCGCCGCAGCGTCGACCTGTCCGGCATCGAGGTGCTGATCCTGGACGAGGCCGACCGCATGCTCGACATGGGCTTCCTGCCCTCGATCAAGCGCATCCTCGCCAAGCTGCCCAAGCAGAACCGGCAGACCCTGCTGTTCTCGGCCACCTTCGCCGACCCGATCAAGCAGCTGGCGCTGGAGTTCATGCGCAACCCGCGCGAGGTGATGGTGACCCCGCGCAACACCGTGGCCGAAACCATCGCCCACCGCGTGCATCCGGTCGACGCCGGGCGCAAGCGCGAACTGCTGCTGCACCTGCTGGCGGCCGATTCGCGCGAGCAGACCCTCGTGTTCGCCAAGACCAAGCACGGCAGCGACAAGCTGGCCACCTTCCTGGACAAGTCCGGCATCAAGACCGCGGCGATCCATGGCAACAAGAGCCAGAGCCAGCGCCTGCGCGCGCTGGGCGACTTCAAGGCCGGCCGCGTCACCGTGCTGGTGGCCACCGACATCGCCGCGCGCGGCATCGACATCAACGAGCTGCCCAAGGTCATCAACTACGACCTGCCGATGGTGGCCGAAGATTACGTGCACCGCATCGGCCGCACCGGCCGCAACGGCGCCAGCGGCCAGGCGGTCTCGCTGGTGGCCCAGGAAGACGCCAAGTACCTGCGCCAGATCGTGCGCCTGCTGGGCCGCGACATGGACATCCGCGACGTGGCCGGCTTCGAGCCGCAGACGCCGATCCGCTGGGGCAACAGCGCTCCGGGTAAAGCCGAGCAGCCGGGCGGCGAACGCCCGCCGCGCCGCGGCAATGGTGGGCGCCCCGCGGGTCACCGCGACAACGCCCCGGGCCAGCGCCGCGGCGGCGCAGGCGGGCAGCCCTCCGGCACACCGCGTGGCGAAGGCAACGGCCAGCGC
>NZ_JASCOS010000153.1:0-6878 GCF_029959705.1 Stenotrophomonas sp. PS02297
CTCCAAGACCGGCGGCGGCGCGGGCCCGGCCCGCGCCCGCCGGCCCCCCCCCCGTCCGGCGGAGCGAAGCAATGCTTCGCCTATCTCCGCCGAACCCATGCACGTCGCCCCTCCCGGGGTCTTATCCGTCGGCTCCGTCGCTGCGGAAGGGGGCCGGAAATCAAAAGCCAGAGGCAGCAGCAAAATCACTGGCAACGGCAACGGCAACGGCAACGGCAACGGCAACGGCAACGGCAACGGCAATGGCAATGGCAATGGCAATGGCAATGGCAACGCGTCGCGAATTTCCGTAGCGCCGGGCAACGCCCGGCAGGGACTTTATTGGAAATGCTTCAGCGGGGCGTTGCCCCGCTTTACGGGAGACGATCAGGCCCGCGCGATCCGCCGCTGCCTTTTGCGCTCCCGGCGCCGTGCGCGCCAGTTGCGCCAGTGCTGCTGCAGGCAGGAGAAGATCACATACAGCGCCGGGGTGCTGAGCAGGGTCAGGCTCTGCGAGATCAGCAGGCCGCCGATCATCGCGATACCGAGCGGGCGGCGCAGTTCCGAGCCTTCGCCCAGGCCGATCGCCAGCGGCAGCGCCGCCAGGATCGCCACCATCGTGGTCATCATGATCGGGCGGAAGCGCACGATGCTGGCCTCGCGCACGGCCTCGGCCGGCGACTTGCCGTGCTCGCGCTGCGCCACCAGGGCGAAGTCGATCATCATGATCGCGTTCTTCTTGACGATGCCGATCAGCAGCACCAGTGCGATGGTCGAAATCACCGAAAGATCGGTATTGGTCGCCCACAGCGCCAGCAGCGCGCCCATGCCGGCGGCCGGCAGGGTGGACAGGATCGTCACCGGGTGCACCAGGTTCTCGTACAGCATGCCCAGCACGATGTAGACCGTGGCGATGGCGGCGATGATCAGCATCAGCATCGCGGTCGGGTCCAGCGCCTGGCGGAAGCCGCCGGGTTCGGCCTGGCGGATGTCGCCGGGCATGCGCAGGCCGTCGATGGCCGCCTTGACGATGGCGTCGCCTTCGCCGCTGCTCACGCCGGGGGCGAGGTTGTAGCTCAGGTCCATCACCGTGTACTGGTTCTGGTGGGTCACCTGCGACGGCGCCAGGCCCGGCTCCTGGTGGGCGAAGGCGCTCAGCGGGATCATCTGCCCGCTGCTGGAGCGTACGTACACGTCGTTGATCGCGGCCGGGCTGCCGGTCTGTTCCGGCAGCGCGTTGACCACCACGCCGTACTGGTTGAGGTCGGCGTAGATGGTGGAGATCTGGCGCTGGCCGAAGGCGCCATACAGCGCGCCGTCGATGGAGCCGATGCCCACGCCCAGGCGCGAAGCCTTCTCGCGGTCGATGACGATCCGCTGCATCAGCCCGCCCTTGTCCACGTCCGAACCGACGTCGCGCAGCTTCGGGTTCTGCTTCAGCGCTTCCACCAGCTTCGGCAGCCATTCGGCCAGCTGCGCGGCGTCGTTGCCCTGCAGGGTGACGCGGTTCTGCGCGCCCTGTCCGCCACCGCCGCCGCCGCCATCGGAGGGCAGGTCCTGGATGGCGCGCAGGCGCACGTCCAGGTCGGGGAACTGCGCGGCCTTGGCGCTCAGCCGCGCGACCACCAGGCTGGTGGCCTCGTGCCGGCCCTCGGCCATGGTCTTCAGCTCGATGTTGAACTGCGCGCTGCTGCCCTGGCGGCTGGAACCCAGCCGCGCGCCGACCATCTTCACCGCCGGGTCGGCAAGGAACATGTCGCTCAGGCGTCGCTGGCGCGCGGTCATTTCATTGAAGGACACGGTGGCGCTGGAGCTGGCGCGGCCCCAGATCAGGCCGGTGTCCTGTTCGGGGAAGTTGCCCTTGCCGACCGCGCCGGCGAGGTAGAAGGTGGCCACGATCAGCAGCAGCGGGGTAAGCGCCAGCAGCAGCGCGTGGCGCAGCGAGAAGTCCAGCGCGACCGTATAGACCTTCAGCATGCCGCCGTGCACGTTGTCGAGCAGGCGGTGCATGCGCGACTGGCGCACGTGCGCCTCGTGCGGCTGCAGGAAGCGCGCGCACAGCGCCGGGGTCAGGGTCAGCGACACCAGCGCCGAGACCATGATCGCCGCCACCAGGGTCAGGGTGAACTCGCGGAAGAACGCGCCGAGCATGCCCTGGGCGAAGATGATCGGCAGGAACACCGCGACCAGCGAGGCGGTGATCGAGACGATGGTGAAGCCGATCTCGCGCGCGCCGGCCATCGCCGCCTGCATCCGCGGCATGCCGTCGTCCAGGTGGCGCATGATGTTCTCGATCACCACGATGGCGTCGTCGACGACAAAACCAATCGCGATCACCAGCGCCAGCAGGGTCAGGTTGTTGAGGGTGAAGCCCAGCACCATCATCACCACCGCCGCGCCGGCCAGCGACAGCGGCACGGTCACCGCGGCGATCAGGGTCGGCGCCAGCCGGCGCAGGAACAGCGCCATGGTCAGCACCACCATCGCCAGGCTGATCATCAGGGTGATCTGCACTTCGGCCAGCGAGGCACGGATGGTCGGGGTACGGTCGAAATACGGCGTGAGCGTGGTGCCGGCGTCGAGGTAGCCGGACAGCGCCGGCATTTCCGATTTCACCCTGTCCACGGTCGCCACCAGGTTGGCGCCGCTGCGCAGGTACACGTACATCAGCACGCCGCGCTTGCCGTTGAACCAGGCCGCCTGGAAGGCGTCCTGCTGGCCATCGTAGACGGTGGCGATGTCCTTCAGTCGCACCACGGCGCCGTCCTGGGTGGCGATGGCGACGTTGGCGAAGTCGGCGGCCTTGCGCACCTGGTCGTTGAGGACGATGGCGGTCTGGCTGCTGCCGTCGCTGAGGAAGCCCAGCGGCGAGGCCACGTTGGCCGCGCGCATGGCATTGCGCAGGTCGTCCGGGCTCAGGCCCAGCGCGTTCATCGCGCGCAGGTTGAGGTCCACGCGCACCGCCGGGGTGGAGGCGCCGGCGATGTCCACCTGGGAGACGCCCGGCAGCTGGCGCAGGCGCTGCGCCAGCAGCGAGTCGGCCAGGTTGTAGAGCTCGGCGACGGACTGCGTTTCCGAGGTCAACGACAGCGCGATCACCGGATCGTCGTTGGGGTTGGCCTTCTGGTAGGTCGGCGTGCCGATGCCGGCTGGCAGGTCGGCCATGGCGGCGTTGATCGCCGCCTGCACGTCCTGCGCCGCGGCGTCGATGTCGCGGCTGGTGTCGAACATCAGGAACACCATGCTGCGGCCGTCGCTGCTGCTCGAGCGCATGGTGCTGATGCCCGGCACCTGGCCGAGGTGGCGTTCCAGCGGCGCGGTGACGGTGGCGGCCATGGTGTCGGCGTCGGCGCCGATGTTGCTGGCCTGCACGAAGATCACCGGGATCGACAGGTTCGGCAACGCCGCCACGCCCAATCGCAGGTAGCAGAGCAGGCCGGCGAAGAACAGGCCGATGGCCAGCAGGCTGATGCCGATCGGGCGCTTGATGAAGGGCGCGGAAATGTTCATCCGGCGCGCTTGCCGGCGGCCTGCAGGCGCGCGGCGGCGCGTTGCTCGCGGCGCCGCGCGGCCCATTCGGACAGGCGCTCGAAGTACAGGTAGATCACCGGCGTGGTGTACAGCGTGACCAGCTGCGACAGCAGCAGGCCGCCGACGATGGCCACGCCCAGCGGGCGCCGCAGTTCCGAGCCGATGCCGGTGCCCAGCGCCAGCGGCAGCGCGCCGAGCATGGCCGCCGCGGTGGTCATCATGATCGGGCGGAAGCGCAGCAGGCAGGCACGGCGGATCGCGTCGAAGGCGTTCATGCCGGCGCGCTGCGCGTCCAGCGCGAAGTCGATCATCATGATCGCGTTCTTCTTGACGATGCCGATCAGCAGCACGATGCCGACGATGCCGTCCACCGACAGGCTCATGCCGCACAGGTACAGCGCCAGCAGCGCGCCGACGCCGGCCGGGGGCAGGGTGGAGATGATGGTCAACGGGTGGATCCAGCTCTCGTAGAGCACGCCCAGCACGATGTAGATCACCGCGATGGCGGCCAGCAGCAGCATCACCACGTCGGTCTGGCTGCTGGAGAACTCGGCGGCGGTGCCGACGAACTGCGCCTGCATCTGCTGCGGCAGCTGCAGGTCCGCCACGGCCTTGTTGATCGCCGCAACGCCCTCGGACAGCGAGTAGCCCGGCGCCAGGTTGAAGGAGATCGTCGCCGACGGCAGCTGCTGCTGGTGGCTGACGATCAGCGGCGCGGTGCCCGGCGTGGCGGTGGCGATCGCCGACAGCGGGATGGTGCCGCCGGCACCCAGCGCGATGCCGGTGTTGCTGTTGCCGATGCCGGTGGCGGTGGAGGAGTTGCTGGAACTGACCTGGCCCAGGGTGGTGGCATTGCTGCCGGTCAGCGCGCCGCTGCCGTTGCTGCCGATCGCCAGCTGGTTCATCAGCGCGTCGGAGGTACGGAATTCCGGCGCCACTTCCAGCACCACGCGGTACTGGTTGAGCTGGGTGAAGATGGTGGAGATCTGGCGCTGGCCGTAGGCGTCGTACAGCGTGTCGTCGATGGTCTGCATCGGCACGCCATAGCGGCTGGCCTTGTCGCGGTCCACCTCCACGTGCAGGGCGCGGCCGTTGTTGGCCAGGTTGTTGTCCACGTCGGCCAGCTCGGGCAGGCGGCGCAGCGCGTCGGTGACGCGCGCGGCCTGTTCGGCCAGTTCCCTGCTGTCCATGTCCGACAGCGAGAACTGGTAGGCGGTGGCGGCCACGCGCGTGTCCAGGGTCACGTCCTGCACCGGCTTGAGGTACAGCGCCACGCCGGGGATGTGCGCGGTGGCGGCCTGCAGCCGCGGCAGGATGGCGTCAAGGCTGCCGCGTTCGCTGCGGTCCTTGAGCACGATGTTCAGCTGGCCCTGGTTGAGCGTGGGATTCATCGAGCCGGCGCCGATATAGGCGGCCACGCCGGTCACCGCTTCGTCCTGGCGCAATGCTTCGGCCACGGCGCGGGTACGCTGCTGCATCTGCTCGAAGGCCACGTTCTGGTCGGCGATCACCACGCCGGTGACCATGCCGGTGTCCTGGTCGGGCAGCAGGCCTTTGGGTATCGCGATGTACAGCAGCACGGTCAATGCCACCGAGCCCAGCGCGATGCCCAGCGTCATGCGCTGGTGGCGCAGTACCCAGTCCAGGCTGGACCCGTACAGGTGCACCAGCTTCGACCATGCCGTCGTCCTGCCCTGCGCGGCGGCGCGTTCGTGGGCGTCGTCGCCCTCGGGCAGCGCGTCGGGCTTGAGCAGGTAGGCGCACATCATCGGGGTGAGCGTCAGCGAGATCAGCATCGAGATCGCCACCGCGATCGTCAGCACCCAGGCGAATTCGTGGAACAGGCGGCCGGTCACGCCCGGCATCAGGATCAGCGGCAGGAACACCGCGATCAGCGACACGGTCAGCGACAGCACGGTGAAGCCGATCTCCCGGGCGCCGGTCTCGGCCGCGTCCTGGCCTTCCTTGCCCTGCTCGATGTAGCGCACGATGTTCTCGATCATCACGATCGCATCGTCGACCACGAAGCCGGTGGCCACGGTCAGCGCCATCAGCGACAGGTTGTCCAGCGACATGCCGGCGAAGGCCATCACCCCGAAGGTGCCCAGCAGCGACAGCGGCACCGCCACCGACGGGATCACGGTGGCCCACAGCCGGCGCAGGAACACGAAGATCACCGCCACCACGAGGCAGATGGTGAGGATCAGGGTGAACTGCACGTCGTGCACCGAGGCGCGGATGGTCACCGTGCGGTCGGAGAACACGTCCAGCTTCACGTCCGCCGGCAGCATGTTCTGCAGGCCGGGAAGGATCTGGCGGATGTTCTGTACGGTCTTGACGATGTTGGCGCCGGGCTGGCGCCGCACTTCCAGCAGCACCGCCGGCTTGCCGTCGGCCCAGGCGGCGATCTGGTCGTTCTCCACGCCGTCGACCACGCTGGCCACGTCGCGCAGCCGCACCGGCGCGCCGTTCTTGTAGCGCACGATGATGTCGTTGTAGTCCGAGGCGTCGCTGAGCTGGTCGTTGGTGGACAGCGTGTAGCTCTGGGTCTTGCCGTTGAGCGAGCCCTTGGGCGCGTTGACGTTGGCCTGGGTCAGCGCGCTGCGCAGGTCTTCCAGGGTCATGCCCATGTTGGCCAGCTGCGCCGGGTTGGCCTGGATGCGCACGGCCGGGCGCACGTTGCCGGCGATCGACACCAGGCCGACGCCGTCCACCTGCGACAGGCGCTGCGCCAGCACCGAGTCGGCCAGGTCGTTGACCTCGCGCAGCGGGCGCGTGTCCGAGGCCAGCTTGAGGGTCAGGATCGGCGCGTCGGCCGGGTTCACCCGGTTGTAGACCGGCTGGTACGGCAGCGAGCCGGGCAGGGTGGCCTGGCGGATCGCCGCCTGCACGTCCTGCGCGGCGGTGTCGATGTCGCGCTCCATCGAGAACTGCAGCACGATCGTCGACAGGCCGGCCGAGGAATCGGAGGTCATCAGGTCCAGGCCGGAGATCTGGCCCAGCTGCCGCTCCAGCGGCGTGGTCACCAGCGAGGCCATGGTCTGCGCGCTGGCGCCGGGGTATTGCGTGGTCACCACCAGGCTGGGCGCCTCGATCTCGGGCAGTGCCGAAACCGGCAGGCGCTGGTAGCCGAGGATGCCGAGCAGCATCAGGCCGACCATCAGCAGCGAGGTGGCGATGGGGCGGCGGATGAAGAGAGTCGAGAAGCCCACGGTCGGTTCCTGTGGTGTGAGTGTGCGCGGCGCAGGGCGGTCAGGGCCGGCCCATGCTCCCGCCGCGCGCGTCGCGTGGCCCGCAAGGGGCGCTCACGCATGCGTACATGCCCGGTGGTGCCTGCATCGCGCCGTCGCGCGCCACCTGCAGTGGCG
>NZ_JASCOS010000154.1:0-6821 GCF_029959705.1 Stenotrophomonas sp. PS02297
CGGTCTGCAGCGCAGACCGTGGGGCGGCAGCGCGAAGCGCTGGCGTGTTCCCCCTGAGTCAGGGGGCGCGCCAGCGCGCGAAGCGCGAACGGCGAAGCCGGCCCGAAGGGCGAGCCGCCAGCGGCGAGTCAAGGCGCGGGGTGTGGCAAGCGAGAGACGGGGCCCGCGGTATGCAGCGCGCAGCGCTGGCCTGCCCCTATTTGACGAAGCGGGTATCCAGCCGCTGCCCGCTGCGCAGGTCCACTTCGAGCAGGTAGCCGGCGTCGATGTAGAAGGACAGGGGCTGCTCCAGGGCGATCGAGTAGGCGGTCAGCGACGGGCCGTCCTGGCCGGGGAAGTGCGGCAGGTCGATGTCCCGCCACAGCACGCGCCGTTCCAGGTCGTGGGCGATGATCGTGGGCAGGCCGCTTTCCGGTACCAGGGTTACCACCACCACGCCGTCGATCAGCGCCGCGTCCATGATGCGGCGGCCGAAATCCCATTCGTTGCCATTGACGATGATGCTGGTACGGATCGGGAGTTTCATGCGGGCCGGTCAAGCGTTGTCGCGCAGCACCGCCAGCACCGCCGCTTCGTCCACGTCCGGCACCACCTCGGCCTTGCCGATGCCGCGCCACAGCACCAGGCGCAGGCGCCCGGCGATGTTCTTCTTGTCCAGGCGCATGTGCGCGAGCAGGGCCTCGGGGTCCAGTCCGGCTGGGATCGCCACCGGCAGGCCGTAGGCCAGAAGCAGGTCGCGCAGGGTATCGGTATCGGCGGCATCGCTCATGCCCAGCGCCGCCGACAGCCGCGCCGCCAGCACCATGCCCACCGCCACCGCCTCGCCGTGGTTGAGGTTGTCGTTGCCCGGCGCGCCATAGCCCTGGGCGGTCTCGATGGCATGGCCGAAAGTGTGGCCGAGGTTGAGCAGGGCGCGTTCGCCCTTTTCCAGCGGGTCGCGCGCGACGATCTCGGCCTTGTGCTCGCAGCTGCGGGCGATGGCATGCGCCAGCGCGGCGTCGTCGCCGGCCAGCAACGCGCCGCGTTCGGCCTGTAGCCACTGGAAGAACAGCGGATCGCGGATGCAGCCGTACTTGATCACCTCGGCCAGGCCGGCGCGCAGTTCGCGCGCGGGCAGGGTGCGCAGCGCGCCGGTGTCGGCGACCACCGCGCGCGGCGGATGGAACGCGCCGACCAGGTTCTTGCCCTGGGCGATGTCCACCGCGGTCTTGCCGCCGACCGAGGAGTCCACCATCGACAGCAGGGTGGTAGGCAGCTGCACGCAGTCCACGCCGCGCATCCAGCAGGCCGCGGCGAAGCCGGCCAGGTCGCCGACCACGCCGCCGCCGAGCGCGAGCACGCAGGCGTCGCGGGTGGCGCCGAGTGCGGCCAGTGCGTCGATCACGCCGCCGAAATGGTGCAGGGTCTTGGAGGCCTCGCCAGCGGGAATCACGTGCTGGCCGATCTTCAGTTCCGGGCGCGCGGCCAGCAGGGCGGCGCGCACGCCGTCCAGGTACAGCGGCGCCACCGTGTCGTCGCTGACCAGCAGCGCGTGGCGGCCGCGGAGGGCGCCGGCCAGCAGGCCGCCGTCGCCAAGCAGGCCGGGACCGATATGGATCAGGTAGGGCGAGCCGCCGCCGACGGCGACGGTGCGGGGAGCGGTGCTCATGCGGGAAAGTCCGGGTTCTGCCATTGCGCGGCCAGGCGCACCACCAGCTGCGCGGTGGCCTCGGCGGGGGAATAAGGATCGGTGTCGACGATCAGGTCGGCGACCTCGCGGTACAGCGGGTCGCGCAGCGCCGCCATGTCGTGCAGGGCCTGTTCGCGGTCCTCGCGCTGCAGCAGCGGTCGGCTCTTGTCGCGCTGCAGGCGCTGCAGCTGCGCGTCCACGCCCACGCGCAGCCACACCACGAAGCCGCGCTGCCGGATCCGGTGGCGGTTGTCGGCATCCAGCACCGCGCCGCCGCCGGTGGAGACCAACTGCCCGCTGCCTTCCAGCAGCCTGGCCAGCACGCGCTTCTCGTGTGCGCGGAAGCCGGCCTCGCCGACGTTCTCGAAGATGGCCGGTATCGCCGAGCCGACGTCGTCGACGATGGCCTGGTCGGCATCGACGAACTCCAGCCCGAAACGTTCGGCCAGGCGGCGGCCGATGCAGGTTTTGCCGGCGCCCATGGGGCCGACCAGGATGACGTTGGGGGCGGGATTCATTGCGGGCCGATGCTAGCACCTCGTGTCGGTGCGTTAACACGGTAGCAGCCAAGCTCGGCCCGGCCACGAGTGGTTCGTGGTGCAACCAACGGAGGCGGACATGGCAGTGGCGAAAATCATCGAAGTCAGCGCGTCGTCCAGCGCCAGCGTCGAGGACGCGGTGCGCAGCGGGCTGAAGAAGGTGGCCGAGACGGTCAAGGGCATCCAGGGCGCCTGGATCAACGAGACCAAGGTGGTCACCGATGGTGACGGCAACATCACCGAATGGCGGGTCAACCTGCGGGTGACGTTCCTGGTCCAGTAGCGCGGGGCAACGCCCCGCAGAAATCCTGACGGTAAAGCCACAGCGGGGCGCTGCCCCGCTCTACGACACCCGGCGCTGCGCATCCAGCACGACGATGCGGTCGGCGATGTCCGGCAGGCAGCGCAGCGCCTGCCGGCTGACCCGCTCGTAGAACTGCACGAAACGCTCGACCTGCGCGCGGTTCATGCCGGTGCGCCCCGGCGCGGCCTGCTGTAGCCCCTGTTCCTGCTGCCAGCGCCAGTGCGGCACTACCGAGAAACCCGGTGGCTGCAGGAACCACAGCCGGTCGAAATGCCGCCACAGCGCGGGATAGTGGTCGGCCAGCGCCTGGTTGCACCAGCGCCGCCAGGTGCCTTCCGGGTCGGCGTCGCGCTCCAGCGCGTTCAGGGGTTCGCGCAGGGCGTCGTCGGTTTCGGCCGGCGTGCCGAGGAACCAGCCCTCGAACACCAGCAGGTCCAGCCCGTCGATCCGCTCCCATTGCGCTTCGGGCACGCGTTCGTCGGCGAGCTTGTCGAAGCGCGGCAGCGCGAACGCCTGTCCGGAACGCGCGGCGTCCAGCGTGGCCAACGCCAGCGGCAGGTCATGCGTGCCCGGCGGGCCGCGCGTGGCCAGCAGCGGGTGGATGCGGTCGGCCAGGCGCTGGCGCTGCGCGCGGGTCAGGTAGACGTCGTCGATCGACAGCGCCGCCGCGCGCAGGCCGCGGGTGCGCGCCAGTTCCACCACCTGCGCGGCGAGCGTGGACTTGCCGCTGCCCTGCAGGCCGCTGATCGCAAGGACCGGCACGGGCTGGCCGGTGGCGAGCGCTTCGTCCAGTGCCTGCGCGGCGAGCGCCGGCGGGAAGCGGCGTGCGGAGAAGCGGTGCGGAACGGACGACATGGCGCCACAATAGCCCAAACCCGTGCTGTCCGAAGTGGAGCCATGACCGATCTGTACGCAGAAGCGCTTTCGACCTTCGCCGAGTTGTTCGAGGAGGCCAAGGCCAGCAATGAAATCGAGCCCAGTGCGATGACCGTGGCCACGGCCGATGTCGATGGCCGGCCCTCGGCGCGCACCGTGCTGCTCAAGTCCTTCGATGAGCGCGGCTTCGTGTTCTACACCCACCTGGACAGCCGCAAGGGCCGCGAACTGCATGCCAACCGCCAGGCGGCGCTGCTGCTGCTGTGGCGCAGCCTGCGCGGGGCCGGCATCCAGGTGCGGATCGATGGCGACGCGCAACTGGTGTCCGCGGCCGAGGCCGATGCCTATTTCGCTTCGCGCCCGCGCATGAGCCAGATCGGCGCCTGGGCCTCGGTGCAGTCGCAGACGCTGGGCTCGCGCGAGGAATTCGAGGAGCGCCTGCGCAATTTCGAGGCGCGCTTCGAAGGCCGCGACGTGCCGCGCCCGGACGGCTGGAGCGGCATCCGCGTGGTGCCGCAGCGCATCGAGTTCTGGTACGGCGCGACCTTCCGCCTGCACGAACGCTGGTGCTACGAGGCCGACGCCGCCGGCACCTGGAGCAAGCGGCTGCTGTATCCGTGAGCACGCTGCGCCTGCATCCGGTCTACCGCATCACCGTGTTCGTGCCGCCGGCGCGGCTGGAGGCGCTCAAGCGCGGCATCCTCGCGGTGGACGACCTGGCGGCCGGCGGCTACGCGCATGGCATGTGGGAGTCGGCCCCGGGGCGTGAGCAGTTCCGCGCGCTGCCCGGCACCGCCAGCGCCGTCGGGCAGGCCCGCGAGCTGGTGAGCGAGCCCACGGTGCGGCTGGAGTTCTGCATCCCGCGCGAGATGCCGGGCGCCAGCGAGCGGCTGCAGCGCCTGCTCGACGACGGCATTGCCGCGTATCATCCGTGGAACAGTCCGGCGGTGTTCGTCGATGCGGTGGAGTTCGCTGCGCCATGAGCGGGCCGCGCCGCATCGTCTGCCTCACCGAGGAGCCGACCGAGACCCTGTACGCGCTGGGCGAGCAGGACCGCATCGTCGGCATCAGCGGCTTCACCGTGCGCCCGCCGCAGGCGCGTCGCGACAAGCCCAAGGTCAGCGCCTTCACCAGCGCCAAGGTGGAGGAGATCCTCAAGCTCAAGCCCGACCTGGCGATCGGCTTTTCCGACATCCAGGCCGACATCGCTGCCGAGCTGATCCGCCGCGGCGTGGAGGTGTGGATCGCCAACCACCGCAGCGTCGCCGGCATCCTCGATTACATCCGCCGGCTCGGCGCGCTGGTCGGCGTTGCGGCGCGCGCCGATGCCTATGCCGACGAGCTGCAGCGCGGGCTGGACGCCATCGCCGCGCAGGCCGCGCGCCTGCCGCGGCGGCCGCGCGTGTACGTGGAAGAGTGGGACGAGCCGATCATCACCGGCATCCAGTGGGGCGCCGAGCTGGTGGAGATCGCCGGCGGCATCGACGTGTTCCCCGAACTGTCGCGCGAGCCGCTGGCCAAGGCGCGCATCCTCGCCGATGGCGACCCGGTGATCGCGCGCGCCCCGGACATCATCATCGGCTCGTGGTGCGGCAAGAAATTCCGTCCCGAGCGCGTGGCCGCGCGGCCGGGCTGGGAGGCGATACCGGCGGTGCGCGACGGCGAACTGCACGAAATCAAGTCGCCGCTGATCCTGCAGCCGGGGCCGGCGGCCCTGACCGATGGCGTGCAGGCGATCGCGGCCATCGTCCAGCGCTGGGCGCAGCGTCACCCGTAGATGCGGGGCGTGCCCCGCACGGGCCTTGCCGGTGGATCATCCGGCGGCAAAGCCCCGGTCGCGGCCCGTCATCCTGCCGCCATCAGGCAGCAGGTCCGGCTTCACGGTTTCAGGCCGCTGGCTTCATCGCTCAGCCTTTTCTCCAGATTGGCGCGCCCGCTTTGGGCATACCGCCTGCACGCTCCGGCGTCGACCAGCGGTTTGCCGGCCGTGCCCTGCAGGCGCGCGAAAAGATCGCTGGCCAGCGGGTGCGGGGTGAGATGGATGTCGCAGGGCAGGGCGGCGATGGTGTCCAGGCCGCGGCGGAAGGCCGCCATCATCGCAGGATGCTCGCTGTAGCGGTACTGCCTGTCCGAGAGGGCGCTCACGCTGTCGGTGTAGGCCATGTCCAGGCAGCGTGTGCCTTCGCAGGAACGCCAGGTCCAGCTGGTGCCGCCGGCGGTGTGGCCGGGCGTCGCGTGCGCCGTGAGGGCCAGGGTGCCGACCCGCACGGTGTCGCCATCGTCGATGGTTTGTACGACCGGCACGGCGGGAAAGCCTTCCTTGAATTCCAGCTGTTGCGGATCGCTGCGGTCGCTGATGCCGGTATGCAGTGTGCCGACGGCCGGTGCGCGTGCCAGCAGCGGTGCGCCGGTCGCGCCCTGCAGATAGGCCAGGCCCGCTGCATGGTCGTAGTGCTCGTGCGAGTTGAGCAGATATTTCACATCGCGGGGATCGAAGCCCAGGGCCCGGATGTTGGCTTCGATCAACGGGCCGGCGGGCGCGGTGGCGCCGTCGATGAGGACGTGGCCCGCGTCGGAGGTGACCAGCAGCGCGGTCAGGCCGCAGGTGCCCACGTACCACGTGTTGCCGAAGATGCGGCGCGGCGGCGCGCGCTCGTTCCAGCCTTCCATGGCGCTGTCGCTGGCGGCGCAGGCGGGAATGTCCCGGTCTGCGGTCGCAGCCGGCGTGGCGGCGGTCGGAGAGGCCGCCGCGGTCACGGGCGCGCCGCGTGGCGCGGGCTGGCAGGCGGCGAGCAGGGCGAGGCCGAGGATGGAGCCCGCAAGGCGGCAGGGCGGGAAGGGGTGTCGGCGCATCACTGTCATCTGCCTGTCGACTACGGATGCCGCAGCATAGGCAGGCCGGCGCATCGCAACCAACGCGAATAAGCTGCGGCAGGCATGAGCGGGATGCATGCCTGGCCGCCAGCTCATCCTCCCGGCGCCAGCCCCGTGTAGCGCGCGCGGGGGCGGATCAGCGTGCCCAGCGCCTGTTGCTCCAGCGCATGTGCCAGCCAGCCGGTCAGGCGCGCGGCGGCGAACATCACCAGCGCATGCGTTCCGGGCAGGTCGTGCACGTAGCAGATCGCCGCGAGCAGGCCGTCGATGTTCGGATGCTGGCCGCTGTGTTCGGCGGTGGCGGCCAGCACCGCCTCGACGTGGCGCATGCGCGGCTGGTCGCCGCACAGCCCGCGCAGCTGGCGCAGCATTTCGGTGCCGCGCGGGTCGCCGTCGGGGTAGAGCAGGTGGTTGAAGCCGGGCAGCTCGTCGCCGCGGCGCCAGCGTTCGGCGATGAAGGCGGCCGGCGCGCCGCTGGCCTCCGCGTCGAGCAGCAGGGCATGCGCGCGTGCGGTGGCGCCGCCGTGGCGCGGGCCGGACAGTGCGGCCAGGCCCGCGC
>NZ_JASCOS010000155.1:0-6697 GCF_029959705.1 Stenotrophomonas sp. PS02297
CGCCGGCGGCAGGCGCGCGGCGGCCGGCGCGGGCGGCGCCCTGCGCCGGCTCGACCTGGCCAGCGGGCGCTGGCGGACGCTGGACTACGGCGTGGACCGCGACGCGGTCGACTCGCTGCCGCGCCACTCCCCCGATGGGCGCTGGCTCGGTTTCCGCCGCGGCACCACGCTCGGCGACCTGTGGCTGATGCCCGCCGGCGGCGGCGCGCCGCGCCGGCTCACCACCCTGCGCGGCGACATCCGCGGCTGGGCCTGGCTGCCGGACAGCCAGGGCGTGGTCTTCAGCCTGGTCAAGGAAGAAGTCCGGCTGTACCGCATCGACCTGGCCGGCGGGGACCCGGTTCCCTTGCCGGTACTGGCCGGCGGCAATCCGATCCAGCCGGATATCGCCGCGGACGACTGGTCGATGGCCTTCGAGATCGACCGGCTGCGCAGCGGCATGTTCCGCTTCCGTACCGACGGCAGCGGCGCCGGCGAACCGGTATTCGCCTCAAGCGGCGTGGACCTGACACCGGGCATCTCCCCGGACGGCACCACCCTGGCCTTCGTTTCGGATCGCAGCCTGCACGCGCAGCTGTGGATCGGCCAGCCCGCGCACCCGGAAACCCTGCGCGCGGTGGCGGGCATCGTCCCGGTGCCGCGCCATCCGCCGGTATGGTCGGGCGACGGCCGCAGGCTGCTGGTGATCGGGCGCGGCAACAACGGCGACCGCCTGTTCGAAATCGAAGCCGGCAGCGACACCGCGACCCCCTTGCCGGTACCCGCGCCATCACCGGCCTTCGCCGCCTATACCGACCGGCCGGACCGCCTGCTGGTCGGCACCGATGGCGGCCAGGGCAGGCTGCGGCTGGTGCTCTATTCGCTGCCGGACTGGCGCAGCATCGCGACGCTGGAGGACGTGGCCGTCGCCCGCTACGACGCGGCCGGACAGCGGGTCTGCTTCACCCGGCCAGCGCGGACCGGCATATGGTGCGCCGACCCCGGACTGCAGTCGGTCGTCGCGCACGACACCCGCTTCCCCGCCGCCGCGCATTACCGCGAGTGGAACATCGCCAAGGGAACGCTCTACTACGACGGTCCGATCGATGGCTGCCGGACCGCCTGGATGGCGCTGGGCGACAGCCATCGGGCGGACGGCGGACGGAGTTGCCTGATCGCCGGGCAGGCCGCGCTGGCCGGCTCCAGCAGCGTCGACGGCGAGGGCCGCTGGCTCTACGCCTCGTTGCCGCTGGAGCACAACATCGACGTCGGCTGGACATCGCTGCAGGCCCTGGCCGGACCCGCCCGGTAGCGTCGCGCGGGAACGGATCCGGCAGGCAGGAGCGACCGGAACCGACGGCCCACGGCGTTGAACGCCACCGTCATCGGCCCGCGCTAATGTCGGGCACCGCTCCCGTGCTCTCCGCGCCCCGATGTCCTCCGCACGCTTCCCGGCTCCCGCTTTCCGGCCAACGCCGCAGCGCCCGCACACCGCCGCCAGCCGCCGCGGCGGTTCCGGCGCTGCCCCGCCATGGAGCGGCCATGGCGCCTGAGGCGGACAGGCCATCCGGCGCCGGCATGCGCACCGGGCCGGCCGAAAGCACCGGACGCGTGTTCCTGGCGTTCCTGCGCCTGGGCCTGACCGCCTTCGGCGGCCCGGTCGCGCACCTGGCGTACTTCCATGAGGAATTCGTCGTGCGCCGGCGTTGGCTGGACGAACGCAGCTACGCCGACCTGGTCGCGTTCTGCCAGTTCCTGCCAGGGCCAGCCAGCAGCCAGGTGGGCATGGCACTGGGCCTGTCGCGGCGTGGCTATCGCGGCGCGCTCGCCGCCTGGGCCGGCTTCACCCTGCCGTCGGCCGTCGCCCTGATCGTCTTCGCGCAGCTCCTGTCCACATACCCCGGCGCGATACCGGCCGGCGCGCTGCACGGGCTCAAGATCGCGGCGGTCGCGGTGGTGGCGCAGGCGGTCTGGAACATGGGCCGGAATCTCCATGCAGGCCGCGCGTGGCTCGCCCTCATGCTGGCGGCCGCCGGCATCGCCGTGTCCGCTCCTTTCGCCTTCGTGCAGCCGGGCATCATCGCCGCCGCCGCGCTGGCCGGACTGCGGCTGTTCCCGTCCACGCCGCCGCGGGAACACGCCGCGTGGACGATGCCCGTCGGGCGTCGCGCCGGCATGCTGTGGCTGGCCGCGTTCTTCGCCCTGCTGGCCGGACTGCCGCTGCTTGCCGCGCTGCTGCCCGGCCAGGCCCTGGCCGAAGCAAATGCATTCTTCCGCGCCGGTGCGCTGGTGTTCGGCGGTGGCCACGTGGTGCTGCCGCTGCTGCAGGCCGCGGTGGTGCCGCCGGGCTGGGTCGGCAACGACGCGTTCCTCGCCGGCTATGGCGCGGCGCAGGCGATGCCCGGCCCGCTGTTCGCCTTCGCCGCCTTCCTCGGCGCGTCCATGCAGGCCGCGCCGTCGGGCTGGGCGGGCGGCCTGCTCTGCCTGGTGGCGGTATTCGCCCCGTCCTTCCTGCTGGTGGCCGGCGCCCTGCCGTTCTGGGCCCGGCTGCGCGGCAACGCGCGCATGCGCGCCGCAATGACCGGCATCAACGCGGCGGTGGTCGGCCTGCTGCTGGCCGCGCTCTACGACCCGGTGTGGACCAGCGCCATCCATGGCCCATTGGATATCGCGCTGGCGCTCCTGGCCCTGGCTGCGCTCGCGCGCTGGAAACTGCCGCCGTGGCTGGCGGTGATCGGCTGCGGCGCCGCGGGCGGGATGCTGGGCGCGGCCGGCCTGCAATGAAGAAGCGGCCGGACGCGGTTCTTCCGCTCCGGCCGCCCCGTCGTCAAGCGGATATCGCCGCGCTCACTCCACGGTGACGCTTTTGGCCAGGTTGCGCGGCTTGTCCACGTCGGTGCCGCGGGCCAGCGCCGTGTGGTACGCCAGCATCTGCACCGGGATGGTGTGCACCACCGGGCTCAACACGCCGGCATGGCGCGGCGTGCGGATCACGTGCACGCCTTCCGATTCGCTGAAGTTGCTGTCCTGGTCGGCGAACACGAACAGTTCGCCGCCGCGCGCGCGCACCTCCTGCATGTTGGACTTCACCTTCTCCAGCAGGCTGTCGTTGGGCGCGATCACCACCACCGGCATTTCCGCGTCGACCAGTGCCAGCGGCCCATGCTTGAGCTCGCCGGCCGGGTAGGCCTCGGCGTGGATGTAGGAGATTTCCTTGAGCTTGAGCGCGCCTTCCAGCGCGATCGGGTAATGCAGGCCACGGCCAAGGAACAGCGCATTGGACTTGCCGGCGAAACGCTCGGCCCAGGCGACGATCTGCGGCTCCAGGTTCAACGCGTGCTGCACGCTGCCAGGCAGGTGGCGCAGCTGTTCCAGGTAGTCCGCCTCCTGCCCGGCGTTGATCTTGCCATGCAGCCTGCCCAGCACCACGGTCAGCTGGAACAGCGCCGCCAGCTGGGTGGTGAAGGCCTTGGTCGAGGCGACGCCGATCTCGGCGCCGGCGCGGGTGTAGCAGACCAGCTCACTGGCGCGCGGGATCGCGCTTTCCGGCACGTTGCAGATCGACAGCGTGTGCTTGTGCCCCAGCGACTTGGCGTACTTCAGCGCCTCCATCGTGTCCAGGGTTTCGCCGGACTGGGAAATGGTGACGATCAGGTGCTTCGGGTTGGCGAACGCATCGCGGTAGCGGTACTCGCTGGCGATCTCCACGCTGCAGGGCAGGCCGGCGATGGCCTCGATCCAGTAACGCGCGGTCAAGCCGGCGTAGTAACTGGTGCCGCAGGCCAGGATCTGCACGCCCTCGATGTCGCGCAGCACCGTTTCCGCGTTCGCGCCGAACAGCGTCGCCGGGAACCCACCGGCATCGATCGCGGCCTCGATGGTGTCGGCCAGCGCGCGCGGCTGCTCGTGGATTTCCTTCTGCATGAAGTGGCGGTACGGCCCCAGCTCCAGCGAGGCCAGCGACACGTCGGACAGGCGCTGCTCGCGCTGCACCGGCAGGTTGTCCGCATCGAATACGCGCACCCCCTCGCGGGTAAGTTCGGCGGTGTCGCCTTCCTCCAGGAACATCACCCGACGGGTGGCCTGCAGGATCGCCGATACATCGGAGGCCACGAAGTTCTCGCCTTCGCCCAGGCCCACCAGCAGCGGGCAGCCCATCCGCGCCACCACCATCCGGTCCGGCTCGTTCTGGCTGATCACCGCCAGCGCGTAGGCGCCGGTCAATTCCTTCACCGTGCGCTGCAGGGCGGCCAGCAGGTCGTCATGGCCGGCCTTGAGGTGATGGTGGATCAGGTGCGCGATGACCTCGGTATCGGTCTGCGATTCGAACACATAGCCCAGCGCGCCCAGCTTCTCGCGCTGCTCCTCGTGGTTCTCGATGATGCCGTTGTGCACCAGCGCAACGCCGTGGCTGACGTGCGGGTGCGCGTTCGATTCGGTGACGCCGCCATGGGTGGCCCAGCGGGTATGACCAATGCCGAGCGTCGCGGCGAAGCCTTCGGCGGCGGCGGCGTTTTCCATCTCGGCGACGCGGCCGGTGCGGCGCACGCGACGGATGTCGCGATCGTCCAGCACGGCAATGCCGGAAGAATCGTAGCCCCGGTATTCCAGCCGCTTCAGTCCTTCGATCAGTACCGGTACCACGTCGCGATCAGCGATCGCTCCCACAATGCCGCACATAGTCCATCCATCCGGATTCACAGGCGGACATTCTAGGTCAGCCGCTTCGGACATCCACCGGACAACCGCCGGACATCGCGCCCGCGGACACTGTCCGCGCCGGTGTCCGCGGACACCCGGACACATCTAAGTTCGAAGAATATCCCTTGTTTTTCATGCACATGGAAGTTGGCACGGGATCTGCTTAACCGATACCAACTCTTCCAGCGATGCCGACGATGATCCGCGACACCTCCGCACAGGACCACACCCTTTCCCAGCGCTCCCAGCCGAAATGGCGCCGTTGGCTGTGGCCGGCCGTGGCCGCGCTGGTGGTCCTGGCCGGCATCGGCTTCGTCGCCAAGGGCTGGCTCGGCGGCTCGCGCTCGTTCGATGGCGCGCGCCTGCGCATCGCCACCGTCGGCCGCGGCGACCTGGTCCGCGACATCGCCGCCGATGGCCGCGTGATCGCCGCCAACAGCCCGGTGCTGTATGCGATCTCCGCCGGCACGGTGACCCTGAAGGTGGTAGCCGGCGACGTGGTCAAGCAGGGCCAGGAGCTGGCAGTGATCGACAGCCCGGAACTGCGCAGCAAACTGGCCCAGGAACAGGCCACCCTGGCCGGCCTGGAAGCCGAGGCCGGCCGCGCCGCGCTCGACGCCACCCTGGCCCGCGCCACCGCCAGCAAGGTCACCGACCAGGCCGCCATCGACCGCCAGGCCGCCGCGCGCGACCTGGAGCGCTACCAGCGCGGCTTCGATGGTGGCGCCGTGCCGCAGGTCAACCTGGCCAAGGCGCAGGACGACCTGAAGAAGGCCGAGATCACCCTGCAGCACGCCAGGAGCGATGCCGCCCTGCAGAGCCAGGGCGCCGACCTGGACGCGCGCAACAAGCGCCTGCTCGCCAACCGCCAGCAGGCGGTGGTGGACGAAGTGCAGCGCCAGGTGGACGCGCTGACCCTGCGCGCCCCCTTCGACGGCCAGGTCGGCCAGGTGCAGGCCACCCAGCACACCCAGGTCGCGACCAATGCGCCGATCCTGGGCGTGGTCGACCTGTCGCGCTTCGAGATCGAGATCAAGGTGCCCGAGAGCTTCGCCCGCGACCTGGCGATCGGCATGCCGTCGCAGCTCACCAGCGGTTCCGGCCAGCCGTTCCCGGGCGAGATTTCGGCCGTCTCGCCGGAAGTGGTCAACGGCGAGGTCGTGGCCCGCATCCGCTTCTCCGACAAGCAGCCCGAAGGCCTGCGCCAGAGCCAGCGCATGAGCGCGCGCATCCTGCTCGACACCCGCAAGGACGTGATCAAGGTCGAGCGCGGTCCGTTCGTCGAGCAGTCCGGCGGCCGCTACGCCTGGGTGGTCAACGGCAGCACCGCCAGCCGCCGCCCGGTGCAGTTCGGCGTCAGCAGCCTGGGCGAAGTCGAGATCGTCTCCGGCCTGCAGCCGGGCGAGAAGGTCGTCGTTTCCGGTACCGACCTGTTCGGCGACGCCGAACGCGTTTCCATCAACTGATTTCCCCGCCTTTTCCCACATTCCCACTTTCCCACTTTCCAGCGCAGGAACTTCCCATGCTCCAGATGCAATCCGTTTCCAAGGTCTTCCGCACCGAACAGGTCGAAACCCACGCGTTGCGCTCGCTCGATCTGCACGTGCGCGAAGGCGAGTTCGTCGCCGTCACCGGCCCGTCGGGCTCGGGCAAGACCACGTTCCTCAACATCGCCGGGCTGCTGGAGACCTTCACCAGCGGCCAGTACCTGCTGGATGGGCAGGACGTCAGCCACCTCGGCGACGACGCCCGCTCGCGCCTGCGCAACCAGAAGATCGGCTTCATCTTCCAGGGCTTCAACCTGATCCCCGACCTGAACCTGTTCGACAACGTCGACGTGCCGCTGCGCTACCGCGGCATGCCCGCCGCCGAACGCCGCGAGCGCATCGAGAAGGCGTTGAGCAGCGTCGGCCTGGGCTCGCGCATGAAGCATTACCCGGCCGAACTGTCCGGCGGCCAGCAGCAGCGCGCCGCCATCGCCCGCGCCCTGGCCGGCAGCCCGCGCCTGCTGCTGGCC
>NZ_JASCOS010000156.1:0-6661 GCF_029959705.1 Stenotrophomonas sp. PS02297
CGGCGATGCCGCGCAGGTGCTGGAGCGGCTGCAGGCGCGCTTCCCGGTGCCGGATCAGGCGCAGCCGCCTGCGCCGAAGGAACGCGGGCGGCCACGACTGGGCGTGGTGGCGCGCGAGGTCACCCTGCTGCCGCGGCACTGGGAATGGCTGGCCGCCCAGCCCGGCGGGGCCTCGTCGGCCCTGCGCAGGCTGGTGGAGGAGGCGCGCCGGCGCGAGGATGGGGCCGGCGGACTGCGCCAGCGCCGCGAGGCGCAGTACCGGGCGATGCTGGCGCTGGCCGGCGACCTGCCGGGCTTCGAGGAGGCCAGCCGCGCCCTGTTCGCGGGCGATGAGGCCGGCTTCGCCGGGCGCCTGCGGCAGTGGCCCGCCGACGTAGGCGATTACCTCGCAAGCCTGTCGGTGCAGGGCGCTGGATGATGGCGGCAGGGTGGGCGGGAAGGGGATGGGTTGCTACTATCCTGCGTCCCGTTCCCTCCCGGCGTCAGTACCGGGGACCACGGGCGCCGGCGGTCGTCGGCGCATTCCCGGCACACAACGCAAAGAGCGAATCCCATGGCCCGCGGCATCAACAAAGTCATCCTGGTCGGCAATCTCGGCAACGACCCGGACGTGAAGTACACCCAGAGCGGCATGGCCGTGACCCGCATCAGCCTGGCCACCACCAGCGTGCGCAAGGACCGCGACGGCAACAACCAGGAACGCACCGAATGGCACCGCGTGGTGTTCTTCGGCAAGCTCGGCGAGATCGCCGGCGAGTACCTGCGCAAGGGTTCGCAGGTCTATGTGGAAGGCGAGATCCGCTACGACAAGTTCACCGGCCAGGACGGCGTGGAGAAGTACACCACCGACATCGTCGCCAACGAGATGCAGATGCTCGGCGGCCGTGGCGAGGGTGGCGGTGGTGGGGGTGGCGGTTACGGCGGCGGCGAGCGCCCGCAGCGCCAGCAGGCCCCGCGCCCGCAGGGCGGCGGTGGCGGCTATGGCAACCAGGACCAGGGCGGCGGCTACGGCCAGCGCCCGCAGCGCCAGGCGCCGGCCCAGCAGCAGCCGGCCCCGCCGCCGATGGACGATTTCGCCGACGACGATATTCCGTTCTAGCGAACACTTCACCTTGACTGGTGATTAAAAAGCCTAAAGAGCCCCGATTGTTCGGGGCTCTTTGTTTTTTACGCGGGGCTGGAGGCGAGAATCAGGATTTCTCCCGATGCACGGACGTGGCATCGGCGGCAGCATCGGGCGATGGGACCGCGATCCGGTTCCCGCGTGGGCGCCACGAACCGGAAGGGGCTTCCGGTACTGTGGCGGCCTTGTCCACGGTTGCTGCTGGAGATCCCGAATGATGAAGCCTTGGTCCATCCTGCTGTTCGCCCTGGCTGCCGGCGGCGCCGCGTCGGCGGCGTCCGCGGCCGAGCAGCGGCCGCGCGCGCGCGAGGCCGGCGTGGTGATCGGCACGCTGCCGACCGGGCCGCGCAATGCCATCACCGACGTGGCCGGGGTCGGCGTCGGCCATGCGACCTTGAACGAGGGCACGCGCCTGCATACCGGCGTCACCGCGATCCTGCCGCATGCCGGCAACCTGTACCGGCAGCGGGTGCCGGCGGCGATCGTCGTCGGCAACGGCTACGGCAAGCTGGCCGGCATCACCCAGGTGCAGGAGCTGGGCGAACTGGAGACGCCGATCCTGCTGACCGGGACGCTGAGCACCTGGAAGGTCGCCGACGCGACGGTGGACTGGCTGCTGCGCCAGCCGGGCATGGAACAGGTGCGTTCGATCAATCCCGTTGTCGGCGAGACCAACGACGGCTACCTCAGCGACATCCGCGCACGGCCGGTGACGCCGTCGCTGGTGGAGCGCGCCCTGGCCTCGCCGTCCTATGCCGACGTGGAGGAAGGCGATGTCGGTGCCGGCGCCGGCACGGTCGCCTTCGGCTGGAAGGGCGGCATCGGCACCAGTTCGCGGCACCTGTCCGCAGCCGATGGCGGCTACACGGTCGGGGTGCTGGTGCAGAGCAATTTCGGCGGCGAACTCACCATCGCCGGCGTGCCGGTCTGGAAGGCGCTGCCGGACCCGGCGGCGTACGCGCGCAGCCTGGCAGTGCCGCCGCCGAGCACCGGCGACGGCAGCATCATGATGGTGGTCGCCACCGATGCGCCGCTGGACGCGGCGCAGCTGCAGCGGCTGGCGAAGCGGGCGCTGGTCGGGTTGGCGCGTACCGGCTCGGTGATGTCCAACGGTTCGGGCGACTACGTCATCGCCTTCTCCACGGCGAAGGAGAACCGGCGCGATCCGGAGGTGGCGGTGCAGCCGGCGCGCAGTGTCGCCGGCGAGGCCATGTCGCCGCTGTTCCAGGCCGCCGCCGAGGCGACCGAGGAAGCCATCGTCAATTCGCTGTTCCGCGCCCATACCGTGCAGGGTCATCGCGGCACCGCGGCCGCGCTGCCGCTGGAGCCGGTGCTGGAAGCGGTACGGCGGGCGAAGGCGGCGGTGCCGGCTTCGCACTGACGGCACGCTTTCCAGCGCGCAGCGGCACCCCATGCCGCATGGCCGCGACGGTGCCGCTGTCGTCGCGCTCACCCCGAACGATGGAGAACCCATGCACGCACTGATCGCCGCCTTGCCGCACTGGCGCCGGCTCCCGTTTGCGGCCGCGCTGGTGGCCTTCGTCCTCGCCTTGCCCGGCGTGGCGCCGGCCGTCGCCGCGCCCGCGCCCGCGCCGCCGTCGGCCGATGGCCTGCAACGGGAGCTCGACCGGCTAGTCGCCCCATTCGACGGCAAGGTCGGCGCCTATGTGCTGGACCTGCGCAGCGGCCGCAGCGCGCAGGTGAACGGTGGAAGCGGTTTTCCGATGGCCAGCACGGTCAAGGTGCCGGTCGCCGTGCACATCCTCGCCCTGGTCGACGAGGGCCGGCTCGACCTGCGGCAGCAGGTCCTGCTGCAGGCGGCCGACATCTACCCGGCGATGGGCGGGCCGATGGACACCCATCTGAGCGCGGGCTCGGCCATCACCGTGCGCGACCTGCTGCACATGATGCTGACCGTCAGCGACAACAATGCGACCGACATCCTGACCCGCCTCGGCGGTGGTCCGGCCGCGGTGGACGCGCGCATGCGCGCGCTGGGCATCGGCGGCATCCGCGTGGACCGCTACATCTGGGAGATGCTCGCGCACTACATGGGCGAGCTCGAGGTGTCGGCCGACCGGCCGATCAGCCATGAGGCCTATGCGGTTCTCGACGCGACCGTGCGGAGCGTCGAGGAACAACGGCGCTTCACCCGCCTGTACAACCAGGACCCGCGCGATACCAGCACGCCGGCGGGCATGGCCGAACTGTTGCGGCGCATCTGGGAGGGCAGGGCATTGCGCCCCGATACCACCGCCGTGCTCAAGGCGATCCTGCTGGACTGCCGCACCGGGCAGGGACGGCTGAAGGGCATGCTGCCCGAGGCCACGCCGGTCGCGCACAAGACCGGCACGGTGGACGAGGTGATCAACGACGTGGGCGTGATCACGCTGCCGGGCGGCAGGGGCGAGATGGTGGTGGCGGTGTATCTCGTCTCCGGCGCCGGCGACCAGGCCAGGGACCGGATGATCGCGCAGGTCGCGCGCGCCGCCCACGATTACTTCGTGTTCGTTCCGTAAGGGCCGGAGCGCGGCCGCGACGGTTCAGTTCAGCAGCCGCGCCAGCTGCGTGCGGTTGGCGACGTTCAACTTGCGGAAGATGGAGCTGATCTGGGACTCGATGGTCTTGCGCGAGCGGCACAGGCGCTCGGCGATGGCTTCGTTGCGCAGTCCCGAGGCGACCAGGCCGGCAACCTTGCGCTCGCTGGGCGAGAGGCACTGCAGCACGGGCAGGGCGCGTGCCGAGGGCGCCTCGGCCGCTTCATCGGCGTCGCCGTCGGGCGCGAGGATCAGCAGGTGCTGCGCATGGCGGAAGGAATTGCCCGGCGCCGAACTGATCTCCACGCGCAGGGCCTCCCCCGCGCGCTGCGGGTGCGCGATGGCGAAGCTTGCCCGTTGCCCGGGCGCGGTGGCCACGCCGGTGGCGTCTTCCATCCAGCGGCGCAGCGGCGCTTCGATCGCGCGCGGCAAGCGCCCGCTGCGTTCCGTATCGGCGCTCCAGCGCCGGCAGATGCGCTTGGCTTCGCGCGACATGTAGGACGGCGCCAGCGCCTGGTCCACCAGCACCGCGGCCAGCGGCAGTTCGTACAGCAGGTCCTCCACCGCCTTGTGCCGCAGGCGGTCGGATTCGAGCATGCGCACGCGCTGCAGGCTGGCGTCCAGCAAGGGATACAGTTCGGCCAGGAAGGCCAGTTCGGCATCGGCCAGTTCGGTGTGCGCGGTGAGGATGCGGATGCTCAGCACCGCTTCCAGCCGCGTGCCGTCCCAGAATGCCAGGTGGATGAACTCGCGCCAGGCCGGCGCGGGGTTCTGCGCCCGGAGCCGTTCCGGCGCAAGCGCATCCTGCGAGGCGATCTGCGAGAACGTGTACCAGCGGATCCGCGGGTTCGCGTCCAGATAGGGCGCGGCCACTTCCAGGCTGGTGACCAGGCGGGTCCCGTCGTCGCCGGTGCCGGCCAGGTGATGGCGGCCCTGCAGCGGCTGGTAGCCGTCGATGTCGAACAGCAGGCTGCAGGAATGGCAGGGCAGCGCCTTGTTGATCAGCGCCGCACAGGCCTGCCACAGCGAGGCCATGTCGAGCGCTTTCACCAGCGCCGCGCGTTCGACGGCCAGTCCGTCCGCATGGGCGGATGCGCGGGTGGCATCGAACATCAACATGGCATCTCCCGGGAACTGCGGACATCGCGGCGGCGGCATCGCGCGCAGGCATGCGGCGAACGGCGTTCATGGCTATGTAACAGCGGCCCACCGCGCTGGCAAGTGGCGGAGGAGGTGGACGCCGGCGCGATGGATGGCGGTCGGACGCGGCGGGGAATATCCGGGTTTTTCCCGATTCGCGGCGGCGCGCGATATGGTCGAATGGCAAGGGTCATATCGAGCTCGGGCAAAGGTGGCAGCCATGCGATACACGAATGAACGGCGGCAGGCGGGAAGGGAGGCGAAGCCATGAGCGCAGCGCCCGGCAGGGTGGTCCTGCACATGCCTTACCTGTTGTTCCTGGGCGAGGAGACCAATCCGCTGAAGGCCAAGACCGCCTTCGGCCTGCGCGACTGGAGCGCGCCGGACTGCATCGGCCAGACGCGATTGCCCGGCGGTGGCATCGACCTCGGCCTGCCGGAGATGGACCCCGCCGCCGCGGCCGCGGCCGGCGCGCGTTCGCTGGTGATCGGCGTCACCCCGGTCGGCGGACGCATTCCCGCACATTGGGGGCCATTGCTGATCGCCGCGGTCGAAGCGGGCCTGGACATCGTCAGCGGACTGCACACGCCGCTGGAATCGGTGCCCGGCCTCGCGTCGGCGGCTGCGCGTTCGGGCGCGCGGCTGGTGGACGTGCGCCGTCCGCCGGACAACCTGCCGCGCGCCACCGGCAAGCGGCGCAGCGGCAAGCGCGTGGCCATGGTCGGCACCGACTGCGCGCTGGGCAAGAAATACACCGCGCTGGCGCTGGCACGGGCGATGCGCGGCCAGGCCGTGGACGCCGATTTCCGCGCCACCGGCCAGACCGGGATCATGATCGCCGGCGCCGGCATCGCGGTGGATGCGGTGATCGCCGATTTCATCGCCGGCGCCGCCGAATGCATCTCGCCGGAAGCCGCTCCCGAGCACTGGGATCTCATCGAAGGGCAGGGGTCGTTGTTCCATCCGGCCTATGCCGGCGTCACCCTCGGCCTGCTGCACGGCTCGCAGGCCGATGGCCTGATCCTGTGCCACGACCCGCTGCGCACGCATCTGGTCAGCTGGCCGGATTACCCGGTGCCGGGCCTGGCGGTGGCGCGCGACCTGTATCTGCAGGCGGCGCGGCTGACCAATCCCGGCGCGCGCCTGGTCGGAGTGAGCCTGAACACCTCGGCGATGGACGATGCCGCCGCGCAGGAAGCGCTGGAACGCGCCGGGCGCGAGCTCGGCGTGCCTGCCTTCGACCCGATGCGCAGCCGCCTGGACCAGGTGGTCGCCTCGATCATGGGATGAGGCGACGACGATGCGTACGCTGCACGCCAGGCCGCATGCCTGGAAACTGAGGGAACCGTTCGCCATCGCCCGCGGCGTGCGCAGCGAGGCGCGCGTGGTCATCGTCGAACTGCACGAGGATGGCCTGGTCGGCCGCGGCGAGGCCGGCGGCATCGCCTACCAGGGCGAGACGCCGGAAAGCATGCTCGCGCAGATCGAGCAGGTGCGCGCGGAAATGGAGCAGGGCTGCGACCGCCACGACCTGCTGCGGCTGCTGCCTGCCGGCGGCGCGCGGCATGCGCTGGACGCGGCGCTGTGGGATCTGGAAGCCCGGCGCAGCGGCGTGCCGGCGTGGACGCGCGCGGGCATCGGCCAATGGCAGCCGGTCGACAGCGCGGTGACCATCGGCATCCGCGACGTCGCCGCCTACGAAGCCACCGCGCGCGCGCATGCCGACTACCCGTGGCTCAAGGTGAAGGTGGGCAAGGGCTCGCCGCTGGACGCGGTGGCCGCGGTGCGCCGCGGCGCGCCGCGGGCGCGGTTGATCGTGGCTGCCACCCAGTCGTGGAGCGGGGGCGCACGGCGGGCGTAA
>NZ_JASCOS010000157.1:0-6565 GCF_029959705.1 Stenotrophomonas sp. PS02297
CGGTGTGAAACGGGGCCGGCTGACGTGATTCGGCGAGCGGTAATTGTAATGGCATGGGCGCCATCGGCGCCAGCGCCGCGTAGGCCGCCGGCAACCCGCCCTGCCCTCCGGCCGGCGCCTGTTCAGCCGGCGCCGGCAGCCACCAGGTCGCGCACCGAATAGCGCCCGGGCGCCCGTCCGTGCAGCTGCCGCGCCACATGCAGGGCGCCGCGGGCGAAGATGTCGCGGTTGGTGGCGCGGTGGAACAGCTCCACCCGCTCGCCCAGCCCGGTGAACTGGACCTGGTGCTCGCCGATGATGTCGCCGGCGCGCAGGCTGGCGTAATGCGGCTCGGCCCCGCCGTGGCGGGCCGACTCGCCCAGGGTCAGGGCGGTGCCGGAAGGTGCGTCCTTCTTGTGCACGTGGTGCGACTCGACGATGTCGCAGTCCCAGCCAGGCAGGCTGGCCGCGGCGCGCTCCACCAGTTCGGCCAGCACCGCCACGCCGAGACTGAAATTGGTCGCCCAGGTCAACGCGATCCGCGGCGCCGCGGCGGCCAGCGCCGCCTGCTGCGCCGCGTCGATCCCGGTGGTGCCGGAAACGAACGCCGCGCCGCGCGCCACGCACAGCGCCAGCACCGGGTCGAAGCCTTCCGGCAGGCTGAAATCGATGGCCACGTCGAAGGCCGGCGCACCGGACAGTTCGCTGGCGGCGAAGTGCGGCACGCCGTCGATCACGCGCTGCGCCGGCGCCTTGCGCACCACCGCGGCAACCACCTGCAGCGAAGCGTCTTCTGCCGCCAGCCGCAGCAGGGCCTGGCCCATGCGACCGGAAGCGCCATGGATCAGCAACCGTGTGGGAGTCTCGTTCATGGCCTGCAAACTACCGCCTTGGAGTGACCGGAGACAAGCATCGGCCGCACGGCAGGGAGCGCCGCCGGATACGCCTCTCCTGCTGGAAACGGCTGCCGGCGCGACGCGCGTCGCGACCTTGCCCGCCCCGGCGATGCCGGCAGCGTCCTGCGCCGCTCCTGCTGGCAGGCCGCGTCAGTGCTGCCTGGGCGGCGTCGGCCCGCAGCCATCGCAGCCGCCGCAGGCGCTGTCGCCTCCGGACGCGGCCGGCGCCAGGCGGCGCCCCAGCGCCTGCAGCCGCGGCGAACGCTGCGGCTTCACCAGCCACAACGCCAGCGCCCCGCGCAGGCGCCGCACGACGCCGGGAAACTGCTTCTTCAGCACCACCCACGCACTGACCAGCAAGGCCAGGGCGATGATCGCGTACTGCAGCAGCAGCCCCCGGTCCATCAGCCCGCCCCCAGCGCCACGGCGACCTGGTAAGTCACCAGCGAGGCCAGCCAGGCCGCGGCGAACAGGTAGACCGTGGCGAACGTCATCTGCTTCCACGAGTTGGTCTCGCGCTTGATCGTGGCCAGCGTCGAGATGCACATCGGCGCGTAGATGTACCAGACCAGCAGCGACAAGGCGGTGGCCAGCGACCAGCCGTCGCTGATCAGCGGGGTCAGGGCCTGCGCGGCGGCATCGTCATCGGCCGCCGACAGCGCATACACCGTGGCCAGCGAGGCCACCGCCACCTCGCGCGCGGCCAGGCCCGGGATCAGCGCGATGCAGATCTGCCAGTTGAAGCCCAGCGGCGCGAAGAACACCGCCATCGCGTGGCCGATGCGGCCGGCGAAGCTGTAGTCGATGGCCGGCAGGGTGGCGTCGGCCGGCGCCGCCGGGAACGACAGCAGGAACCACAGCAGGATGGTCAGCGCCAGGATGATGCCGCCCACGCGCTTGAGGAAGATCATGCCGCGCTCGTACAGCCCGACCGCGAGATCCCGCGCATGCGGCAGGCGGTAGGACGGCAGTTCCAGCAGCAGCGGGTGCTCGCCCTTGTCGCGGCGGAACTTCTTCATCGTCCACGACATCGCCAGCGCGCTCAGGATGCCCGCCGCATACAGCCCGAACAGCACCAGTCCCTGCTGGTTGAACAGGCCCCACACCGTCTTCTGCGGGATGAACGCGCCGATCAGCAGCGCATATACCGGCAACCGCGCCGAACAGGTCATCAGCGGCGCGACCAGGATCGTCGCCAGCCGGTCGCGGGGGTCCTGGATGCTGCGCGTGGACATGATGCCCGGCACCGCGCAGGCGAAGCTGGACAGCAGCGGGATGAACGAGCGCCCGGACAGGCCGGCCGCGGCCATCATCCGGTCCAGCAGGAAGGCCGCGCGCGGTAGATAGCCCGACTCCTCCAGCGCAAGGATGAAGAAGAACAGGATCAGGATCTGCGGCAGGAACACCACCACGCTGCCGACGCCGGCGATGATGCCGTCCACCAGCAGGCTGCTCAGCGGCCCTTCGGGCAGGGTCGAGCCGACCAGCGCGCCGAGCCAGGCGAAGCCGGCCTCGATGCCATCCATCAGCGGCGTGGCCCAGGCGTAGACCGCCTGGAAGATCAGGAACATCACCACCGCCAGGGTCAGCAGACCGAACACCGGGTGCAGCAGCCAGCGGTCCAGCGCATCGTCGATCTTCGCCGTGCGCGTGGGCATGCGCACCGCAGTGGCGAGGATGTCGCGGACCTGGGCGTGATGGTCGGCGGCCGGCACGGCTTCCGGCGGCGCCATCGACGCCAGCTGCGGCATCATCGCATCGATGCGCGCGACCAGTTCGCTGGCGCCGTTGCGGCGTACCGCCACGGTCTCCACCACCGGCACGCCCAGCGCCTGTTCCAGCGCCGCCACGTCGATCTCGATGCCGCGCCGGCGCGCGGCGTCGACCATGTTCAACGCCACGATCATCGGCTTGCCGAGTTCGCGCACTTCCAGCGCGAAACGCAGGTGCAGGCGCAGGTTGGTGGCGTCGATCACGCACACCAGCGCATCGGGCGCGGCTTCGCCGGGATAGAAGCCACGGCACAGGTCGCGGGTGATGGCCTCGTCCAGGCTCGCCGGCTGCAGGCTGTAGGCGCCGGGCAGGTCCAGCACCGCGTATTCGCGCCCGGACGGCCCGCGCATGCGCCCTTCCTTGCGCTCGACGGTGACGCCGGCGTAGTTGGCCACCTTCTGCCGGCTGCCGGTCAGCTGGTTGAACAGCGCGGTCTTGCCGCAGTTCGGGTTGCCCACCAGGGCCAGCCGCGACACGGCGGTGGTCGCTGCGCTCATGCCGATGCCTCCTTCGTGATCCGCACGCGGGCGGCCTCGCTGCGCCGCAGCGCGAAGCGGGTGAAGCCGACCTGTACCAGCAGCGGCTCGCCGCCGACGGGCCCGCGCGCGACCACGCGCACGTCCTCGCCACCGACGAACCCCAGTTCCCTCAAGCGCCGGGCGATCGCATCATTGGCATGCAGGTCCTGCACCGCCTCCACCTGCGCGGGTGCATGCAGCGGCAAATCTGACAACGTCACTGAATGGCGCCTTTGAATGAGTTGATAAGAATGGTTATCAATTCTAGCACCGCCGCGCCGCGTCTTGCTGCCCTGGGCGCTCCGCTATGATTCCGTGCACCCAAGCACGCATGGAATCCGATGAGTGATGCACTGCTCGTTCGCCACGACAAGGCCGTGGCGACGCTCCACCTGAACCGTCCCGAGCTGCACAACGCGTTCGACGCCGGGCTGATCGCCGCCCTCACCGCCACGCTGGAAGCCCTCGGCGCCGACCCGTCGGTGCGCGCGGTGGTGCTGGCCGGGCATGGCCCCTCGTTCTCGGCCGGTGCCGACCTGCAGTGGATGCGGGCCATGGCCGGCGCCTCGCAGGAGGAGAACCGGCAGGACGCGCTGGCCCTGGCCCGGCTGATGCGCACCCTGGACGAACTGCCCAAGCCGACCATCGCCCGCGTGCATGGCGCCAGTTTCGGCGGCGGCGTCGGCCTGGTGGCCTGCTGCGACATCGCCATCGCCGCCGAGGACGTCCGTTTCGGCCTGACCGAGAGCCGCCTGGGCCTGCTGCCGGCGGTGATCTCGCCCTATGTCATCGCCGCCATCGGCCCGCGCCAGGCACGGCGCTGGTTCGCCACCGGCGAGCATTTCGACGCCGCCACCGCGCTGCGCATCGGCCTGGTGCACCAGATGGTCGCCGCCGACGCGCTCAACGCCGCCGTGCAGGCGCAGCTGGACCTGATCGGCAAGGCCGGCCCGGTCGCCGCGGCTTCGGCCAAGGTGCTGGTGCGCGAAGTTCACGCCGCCAACGGCGAGCGCGATGCGCTCGACCGCGCCAACGCCGGGCTGATCGCCGCGTTGCGCGCCTCGGACGAAGGCCGCGAAGGCCTCTCGGCCTTCCTCGAGAAGCGCCCGCCGCGCTGGGTCGCGGGGGAAACGCGATGAGCGATTTCGTCCGCATCGTCGAGGTCGGCCCGCGCGACGGCCTGCAGAACGAGAAGCAGCAGGTCGCCACCGCCGACAAGATCGCGTTGATCGACCGCCTGTCGGCCACCGGCCTGCGCACCATCGAGGCCACCAGCTTCGTCAGCCCGAAGTGGGTGCCGCAGCTGGCCGACGCCGCCGGGGTCATGGCCGGCATCCAGCGCCGCCCCGGCATCGCCTATCCGGTGCTGGTCCCCAACGAACAGGGCTACGCGCGCGCGCTGGCGGCCGGTGCGCGGGAAGTGGCGGTGTTCACCGCCGCCTCCGAGCAGTTCAACCGCACCAATACCAATGCCGGCATCGACGAATCGCTGCAGCGCTTCGCACCGGTGCTGGCCCGGGCGCAGGCCGACGGCATCCCCGTGCGCGGCTATGTGTCCACCGTGCTCGGCTGCCCCTACCAGGGCGAAGTGCCGCTGGCCGACGTGGTGCGCGTGGCCCGCGCGCTGCACGCCATGGGCTGCCACGAGATCTCGCTGGGCGACACCATCGGCGTCGGCACGCCGCTGAAGGCGCGCGCGATGCTGCGGGCGGTGGCCGCGGAGGTACCGCTGGCGGCGCTGGCGGTGCACTTCCACGATACCTACGGGCAGGCGCTGGCCAACATCGCCACCTGCCTGGAGGACGGCGTGCGCGTGGTCGATTCGGCCGTGGCCGGCACCGGCGGCTGCCCGTATGCGCGCGGCGCCAGCGGCAACGTCGCCAGCGAGGACGTGGTCTACATGCTGCACGGCATGGGCATGGAGACCGGCATCGACCTGCCGGCGCTGGCCGACACCGGGCGCTGGCTGGCCGGGGTGCTGGGCCGCGACAACGGCAGCAAGGCCGGCAAGGCCATGGCCCCCCATTGATCGACCCACCGAAAGGATTCCCCTGCATGATCCGCACCGCTCTCGTCATCGCCGCCCTGCTCCCGGCAGGCCACGCCCTCGCCGCCTCGGCGGTGGCTTTCTCCGATTCCGGCGCCTACGGCTACGCCTACAACCACCCCTCCGCCAGCCTCGCCCTGCAGGCCGCCCTGGGCCATTGCGCGCGTCGTTCCGCCAATTGCACCGAAGTGGCCAGCACCTCGGCCGAGGCCGGGTATTCGGCCATCGCCAGCGGCAGCGCCGCTTTCGGCCATGCGCTGGGCGAAAGCGACGAGCGCGCCGCGATCGACAAGGCCCTGGCCATGTGCCGGCGCACGGCCGACGACTGCCGGCTCGAGTTCCTGTGGCGGGAAAGGCAGGCACCCGCCCTCCTGCGCGTGCCCTCGCACCCACCGATGCCGGTCCCCGCGCCCCGGCAGTACTGAACGCCCCGCCGTCCCCTGTGGGGACGGCGGCATCGGCTAGAATCACCGGCCAACCCCTTGCAGGTAGCGTCCCGATGCAGCTGTCTTCCGTCCGCGCCGTCGTCACCGGCGGCGTTTCCGGCCTCGGCCTGGCCGTGGCCCGGCACCTGGTCGCCAACGGCGGCAAGGTCGCCCTGTTCGATCTCAACGAGGAGAAGGGCAGCGCAGCGGTCGCCGAACTGGGCACGGACAAGGCCCGCTACTTCACCACCAACGTCACCGACGAAGCCGGCGTGGCCGCCAACCTGGCCGCCGCGCGCGAGTTCCTGGGCGGGCTGAACGTGGTGATGAACTGCGCCGGCATCCTCGGCGCCGGCCGCGTGCTCGGCCGCGAGGCGCCGATGCCGCTGTCCAACTTCCAGGCCACGGTGATGGTCAACCTGGTCGGCAGCTTCAACGTGGCCAAGGCCGCCGCCGACCTGATGCAGCACAACGAAGCCGGCAGCGACGGCGAGCGCGGCGTGATCATCAACACCGCCTCGGTTGCCGCCTACGAAGGCCAGATCGGCCAGGCCGCCTACTCCGCCTCCAAGGGCGGCGTGGTCGGCATGACCCTGCCGATGGCGCGCGAGCTGTCGCGCTTCGGCATCCGCGTGATGACCATCGCGCCGGGCGTGTTCTGGACGCCGATGGTGGACGGCATGCCGGCCAGCGTGCAGGAATCGCTGGCCGCCTCGATCCCGTTCCCGTCGCGCCTGGGCCAGCCGGACGACTTCGCCGCGCTGGTCGGCCACATCATCGGCAATACCTACCTCAACGGCGAGACCATCCGCCTGGACGGCGCCGTGCGCCTGGCGCCCAAGTGATCCACACCGCGGGCGCCCCCCAGGCGCCCGCGTGAATTAATCCCTTACCCCGATCTCTTATACACCACTCCGCGCCCCCCCG
>NZ_JASCOS010000158.1:0-6550 GCF_029959705.1 Stenotrophomonas sp. PS02297
CCGCCACGCATGTAGGGGGCGGTAATGCGCTGCGGGGGAGCATGGCTCGGCGGGAGGGGGGACATCGAAACGATTCCTTGCAATGGAAGACGGCCCGTTGCCGGGCCGTCGAAAACATCAGGCGGTCTGCGAAGCGTCAAGGAAATCCTGCGCGAAGCGCTGCAGCACGCCGCCGGCCTCGTAGATGGCCACTTCTTCGTCCGAATCCAGGCGGCAGGTCACCGGCACCTCGACGGTGCCGCCGTCGCGGCGGTGGATGCGCAGGGTCAGGTCGGCGCGCGGGGTGCGCTGCCCGACCACGTCGAAGGTCTCGGTGCCATCGATGCCCAGCGTGTGGCGGTCGGTGCCCGGCTTGAACTCCAGCGGCAGCACGCCCATGCCGATCAGGTTGGTACGGTGGATGCGCTCGAAGCCCTCGGCGACGATGGCTTCCACGCCCGCCAGGCGCACGCCCTTGGCCGCCCAGTCGCGCGAGCTGCCCTGGCCGTAGTCGGCGCCGGCGATGATGATCAGCGGCTGCTTGCGCTCCATGTAGGTCTCGATCGCTTCCCACATGCGCATGACCTTGCCTTCCGGCTCCACGCGCGCCAGCGAGCCCTGCTTCACGCTGCCATCGTCGTTGCGCACCATCTCGTTGAACAGCTTCGGGTTGGCGAAGGTGGCGCGCTGCGCGGTGAGGTGGTCGCCGCGGTGGGTGGCGTAGGAATTGAAGTCCTCTTCCGGCAGGCCCATCTTCGCCAGGTATTCGCCGGCGGCGCTGGAACGCAGGATGGCGTTGGACGGCGACAGGTGGTCGGTGGTGATGTTGTCCGGCAGCACCGCCAGCGCGCGCATGCCGCGCATGGTGCGTTCGCCGGCCAGCGCGCCCTCCCAGTACGGCGGGCGGCGGATGTAGGTGCTGCGCGGCCGCCAGTCGTACAGCGGGCTGACCTTGCCGCCATGCTCGACGCGCACGTTGAACATCGGGTTGTAGACGCGGCGGAACTGCTCCGGCTTGACCGAGGCTTTCACTACCGCATCGATCTCGGCATCGGACGGCCAGATGTCCTTCAGGCGCACTTCGTTGCCGTCGGCATCGATGCCCAGCACGTCCTTTTCGATGTCGAAGCGCACCGTGCCGGCGATGGCGTAGGCGATGACCAGCGGCGGCGAGGCCAGGAACGCCTGCTTGGCATACGGGTGGATGCGGCCGTCGAAGTTGCGGTTGCCCGACAGCACGGCGGTGGCGTACAGGTCGCGGTCGATGATCTCCTGCTGGATCGCCGGGTCGAGCGCGCCGCTCATGCCATTGCAGGTGGTGCAGGCGAAGGCGACGATGCCGAAGCCCAGCTTCTCCAGCTCCGGCAGCAGGCCGGCTTCCTCCAGGTACAGCTGCACCGCCTTGGAACCGGGCGCCAGCGAGGACTTCACCCACGGCTTGCGCACCAGGCCGCGCGCGTTGGCGTTGCGCGCCAGCAGGCCGGCGGCGATCACGTTGCGCGGGTTGGAGGTATTGGTGCAGCTGGTGATGGCGGCGATGATCACCGCGCCATCGGGCATCAGGCCCTGCGCTTCCTCGCCCTTGCCGCTCTCCAGCTTGGCTTCGTCCGCGATGCCGCGCTCGGCCAGGTCCGACACCGGCAGGCGGCGATGCGGGTTGCTCGGGCCGGCCATGTTGCGCACGACCGTGGACAGGTCGAACTCGAGCACGCGCTCGTACTGTGCGGTGGCCAGCGCGTCGGCCCACAGGCCGGCGGTCTTCGCGTAGTTCTCCACCAGCGCCACCTGTGCTTCCTCGCGACCGGTCAGGCGCAGGTAGTCCAGGGTCTGCTGGTCGATGTAGAACATCGCCGCGGTCGCGCCGTATTCCGGGCACATGTTGGAGATGGTGGCGCGGTCGCCGATGGTCAGCGCCGCGGCGCCCTCGCCGAAGAATTCCAGCCAGGCGCCAACCACGCGCTCTTTGCGCAGGAATTCGGTCAGCGCCAGCACCACGTCGGTGGCGGTGATGTTGGGCTGCGGCCTGCCGGTCAGCTTGACGCCGACGATGTCGGGCAGGCGCATCCACGACGCGCGGCCGAGCATCACGTTCTCCGCTTCCAGTCCGCCGACGCCGATGGCGATGACGCCCAGCGCGTCCACATGCGGGGTATGCGAGTCGGTGCCGACGCAGGTATCCGGGAAGGCGACGCCGTCCTGCTGGTAGATCACCGGCGACATCTTCTCCAGGTTGATCTGGTGCATGATGCCGTTGCCCGGCGGGATCACGTCCACGTTCTCGAAGGCCAGCTTGGTCCAGTCGATGAAGTGGAAGCGGTCCTCGTTGCGGCGATCCTCGATGGCGCGGTTCTTCTCGAACGCCTGCGGGTCGAAACCACCGCACTCCACCGCCAGCGAGTGGTCGACGATCAGCTGCACCGGCACCACCGGATTGACCTTGGCCGGGTCGCCGCCCTTCTCGGCGATGGCATCGCGCAGGCCTGCCAGGTCGACCAGCGCGGTCTGGCCGAGGATGTCGTGGCAGACCACGCGTGCCGGGAACCAGGGGAAATCGAGGTCACGCCTGCGCTCGATCAGCTGCCTGAGCGAATCGGCGAGCGTGGCCGGATCGCAGCGGCGCACCAGGTTCTCGGCCAGCACGCGCGAGGTGTACGGCAGGGTGGCCCAGGCGCCGGGAGCGATTGCGTCGACCGCTTCGTGGGCGTCGAAATAGTCCAGCGCGGTGCCGGGAAGATGCTTGCGGTAATCGGTGTTCATGGCTGGCCTGTGAGTCTCTGGGCTTGCGGGAGGGGCGGCATCGACACGCCCGTGCTTCGCGGTGATCGCCGGCTTCCCGGCGGGGAGCGGCAGGGGCCGGCTCCCCGTGAAGGCGCCCTCTCCCCGCAGGGAGAAGGCGCCGGCGCATCAGGCGCGCTTGTCGAGCGGCACGAAGGCCTGGTCTTCCGGGCCGGTGTAGTTGGCGCTCGGGCGGATGATCTTGCCGTCGATGCGCTGCTCGATGATGTGCGCGCTCCAGCCGGCGGTGCGGGCGATCACGAACAGCGGCGTGAACATGGCGGTCGGCACGCCCATCATGTGGTAGCTGACGGCGCTGAACCAGTCCAGGTTCGGGAACATCTTCTTGATATCCCACATCACCGATTCCAGGCGTTCGGCGATGTCGTACATCTTCATGTTCTGCTGCTCGGCCGACAGCTCGCGCGCCACTTCCTTGATCACCTTGTTGCGCGGATCGGACACGGTGTAGACCGGGTGGCCGAAGCCGATGACCACTTCCTTGCGTTCCACGCGCGCCTTGATGTCGGCCTCGGCCTCGTCCGGCGTCTCGTAGCGCTTCTGCACTTCGAAGGCGACTTCGTTGGCGCCGCCGTGCTTGGGCCCACGCAGCGCGCCGATGCCGCCGGTGATGGCGCTGTGCATGTCGCTGCCGGTGCCGGCGATGACGCGGCAGGCGAAGGTGGAGGCGTTGAATTCGTGCTCGGCGTACAGGATCAGCGAGGTGTGCATCGCCTTGACCCACGACTCGCGCGGCTGCTCGCCGTGCAGCAGGTGCAGGAAGTGGCCACCGATGGAGTCGTCGTCGGTCTCCACGTCGATGACACGGCCGTTGTGGCTCCAGTGGTACCAGTACAGCAGCATCGAGCCGAGGCAGGCCATCAGCTTGTCGGCGATGTCGCGCGCGCCCGGGTGGTTGTGGTCGTCCTTCTCCGGCGACACGCAGCCCAGCACCGAGACGCCGGTGCGCATCACGTCCATCGGGTGCGCCGACGGCGGTAGCTCCTCCAGCGCGGCCTTGACCGCGGCCGGGATGCCGCGCAGCGACTTCAGCTTGGCCTTGTAGGCGCGCAGTTCGGCCTTGTTGGGCAGCTTGCCGTGCACCAGCAGGTGGGCGATTTCCTCGAACTCGCTGGTATTGGCCAGGTCCAGGATGTCGTAGCCGCGGTAATGCAGGTCGTTGCCGCTGCGGCCGACGGTGCACAGCGCGGTGTTGCCGGCGGCGGTGCCGGACAGGGCGACGGACTTCTTGGGCTTGAAGCCGGGCGTGGCGGTGGTCTGTTCTGACATGGTCTTCTGCCTCCGTGGGAAGGATTAGGGTTGTTTCTGCCTGCCGTCGCCGGGCGCCGCGGTGGCGCATTCCAGCAATCGCTGCAGCATTTCTATCTGGCGGTTCTGCTGTTCGACCAGCAGCGCCCATTCGTGGGAGCGCAGCACGTCCAGCTTCTCGTGGATCTGCAGTACTTCCAGTTCCGATTTCACGTTGACCTGATAGTCGTTCTCGGCATGCATGCGGTCCACCGCCGCCTGCCGGTTCTGGCTCATCATGATGATCGGCGCCTGCACCGCGGCCAGGCACGACAGCACCAGGTTGAGCAGGATGTAGGGGTAGGGATCGAACGCCCTGGCCAGCAGGAAGCTGTTGACGATCATCCACACCACCAGCACCACGCCGAAGCACATGATGAAGGTCCAGCTGCCACCAACCGCGGCGACGCGGTCGGCGACCCGCTCTCCGAGGGTGCGGGACTCGTGCAGCTCGCGCCGCACGTTGCGCGAGACCCGCCCGCCGGAAATGAAGCGCTCGACCACCACCCGTTCTTCCGGCGTCAACTGCTCCAGCTCGCGTTGCAGCAGGCGCCGCGCGGCATCGCGGCGGTCGACACGGGTGCTGTGGGAGGAGGTCGTCGCCATGGCGGGAATCAGGTGGCCGCAGGGACGGCCATCATGCGCCCTTCTGCGCGAACACCTTGTCCAGCTGCGCCTCGAAGGCGTGGTAGCCGATGCGGTCGTACAGCTCCTCGCGGGTCTGCATGGCGTCCACCACGTTGCGCTGGTGGCCGTCGCGGCGGATCGCCTCGTACACATTCTCGGCGGCCTTGTTGGCGGCGCGGAACGCCGACAGGGGGAACAGCTGGATGGCGACGCCGGCCGAGGCCAGTTCGTCGCGGCTGAACAGCGGCGTGGCGCCGAACTCGGTGATGTTGGCCAGCACCGGCACCTTCACCGCGTCGGCGAAGCGCTTGTAGGTCGGCAGGTCGTAGGCGGCCTCGGCGAAGATGCCGTCGGCGCCGGCCTCGACGCAGGCGATGGCGCGCTCGATGGCCGCGTCCACGCCTTCCATCTGGATCGCGTCGGTACGGGCGATCAGGAAGAAGTCCGGGTCGGTCTTCGCATCGGCCGCGGCCTTCACCCGGTCGACCATTTCGCCCTGCGACACGATCTCCTTGCCCGGGCGATGGCCGCAGCGCTTGGCGCCGACCTGGTCCTCGATGTGGCAGGCGGCGGCGCCGGCCTTGATCAGCGACTTCACCGTGCGCGCGATGTTGAACGCGCTCGGGCCGAAGCCGGTGTCGATGTCCACCATCAGCGGCAGGTCGCACACATCGGTGATGCGGCGCACGTCGATCAGCACGTCTTCCAGGGTGTTGATGCCCAGGTCCGGCAGGCCCAGCGAGCCGGCCGCGACGCCGCCGCCGGACAGGTAGATGGCCTTGTAGCCGGCGCGTTTGGCGAGCAGCGCGTGGTTGGCGTTGATCGCGCCGATCACCTGCAGGGGCTTCTCGGCGGCCAGGGCGGCGCGGAAGGCGGCGCCGGCGGAGGAAAGGGACATGGCGGGACTCCTGGTCTGGCGGCGGCGAAAGGGCCGTTCCGCGATGGCGCACAATCTGGCACCATCCAGAGCATTGATCAATCTTGATTCAATAAATCAACATATTGAACGCCATGACCGAACCCACCGAACCGGAACTGATCCCCGCCAGCGACGCCTGCGCCCTGCTCGGCATCAGCCCGGCCACGCTCTATGCCTATGTCAGCCGCGGCCAGCTCAGTTCGCGGCCCGGTCCGGACCCGCGCAGCCGCGTCTACCTGCGCGCCGAGGTGGAACGGCTGGCGCAACGCAAGCGCGCCGGCCGCGGCGCCGAACGCGGCGCGGCGCAGAGCCTGGACCGCGGCCTGCCGGTGCTGGAGACGCGGATCTCGCTGATCCGCCCGGACGCGCCGTATTACCGCGGCCGCTCGGCGGTGGCGGCGGCGCGCGCCGGCGCCACGCTGGAGGACATCGCGCGGCTGCTGTGGGAATGCGAGGAACAGGATCCGTTCGCCGTGCCGCCGCCCCCGGCCTGGCCGGAACGCGTGGCGGCGCTGGCGCTGGATACCGCGCTGCCACCGCTGGAACGCACCATGGCCTGCATCCCGCTGCTGGCGCTGGAACAGCGGCAGTCGCTCAATGCCGCCGCGCCGGTGCGGCGCGAAGTGGCGGCGACGCTGCTGCGACAGAACGCCGCGCTGCTGGTCGGCGTCCAGCCCGACGCGCGGCCGGTGCATCGCCTGCTCGCCGACGCGTGGCGGCCCGGCGATGCCGGCTTCGCCGGGCTGGTGCGCTCGGCGCTGGTGCTGTGCGCCGACCACGAATTGAACGTATCCGCGTTCGCCGCGCGCGTGGTCGCCTCCACCGGCGCGCACCTGCACGCCACCGTCAGCGCGGGCCTGGCCGCACTGTCCGGCCCGCGCCACGGCGGCGCCACCGCACGCGCGCATGCCCTGCTGCTCGACGCGGAGGCCAGCGGCGCGC
>NZ_JASCOS010000159.1:0-6457 GCF_029959705.1 Stenotrophomonas sp. PS02297
GCGCCGGGCGGCGCCCGGCGGGGCTTGGCCGGGAATGCCCCAGCGGGGCGTTGCCCCGCTCTACAGATCGCGCTGCCCTGTAGCGCCGGGCAACGCCCGGCGGGGCCTGGCCGGGAATGTCCCAGCGGGGCGTTGCCCCGCTCTACAGATCGCGATGCCCTGTAGCGCCGGGCAACGCCCGGCGGGGGGCCTGGCCGGGAATGCCCCAGCGGGGCATTGCCCCGCTCTACAGGGGCGGATCAGGCCACGTAGATGGTCTTGATGTTGGTGAACTCGCGGATGCCGTGTTCGGCCAGTTCGCGGCCGAAGCCCGAGCGCTTGGTGCCGCCGAACGGCAGCCGCGCATCGCTCTTGACCACCGAGTTGACGAAGGCCGCGCCGCACTGCAGTTGCGCGGCAACGCGCTCGCCGCGTGCGGCATCGCGCGTCCACACGCTGCCACCCAGGCCGAAGCTGGTGTCGTTGGACACGCGCAGCGCTTCGGCCTCGTCCTTCACCCGCAGGATCGCCGCCACCGGGCCGAACAGCTCCTCCTCGTACGCCGACATGCCCGGCGCCACGTGGTCGAGGATCGACGCCGGGTAACCGGCATGGCTGCCGGCCAGCGGTTCGCAGCCCAGCAGCGGCCGGGCGCCCTTGTCGATGCTCTCGCGCACCTGCCGGTGCAACGCATCGCGCAGGTCGGCGCGGGCCATCGGCGCCAGCGTGGCGGCCTCGTCCTGCGGGTCGCCGTACACCCGCGCCTTCGCCGCTTCGACGAAGCGCCGCACGAAGGCGTCGGCGATGGCCTCCACCAGCACGAAGCGCTTGGCCGCGATGCAGGTCTGCCCCGCATTGTCGAAACGCGACTTCACCGCCGCGGCGACAGCGACGTCCAGGTCGGCATCCTCCAGCACAACGAAGGCGTCGCTGCCGCCCAGCTCCATCACGCATTTCTTCAGCTGGTCGCCGGCGTTGGCGGCGATGGAACGGCCGGCGCGCTCGCTGCCGGTGAGCGTGACCGCCTTGATGCGGCGGTCGCGCAGCACGTCGGCGGCCTGGTCGTTGTCGATGTGCAGCACGTCGAACACGCCGGCCGGCACGCCGGCACCGGCCAGCACCGCGGCGATCAGGTCGGCGCAGCCCGGCACGTTGCTGGCGTGCTTGAGCAGGGCCACGTTGCCGGCCATCAAGGATGGAGCGAGGAAGCGGAACACCTGCCACACCGGGAAGTTCCACGGCATCACCGCCAGCACGCAGCCGATGGGCTGGTAGAGGACATAGCTGCGCTGCGCCTCGGTCGGGATCGCCTGTGGTTCGAGATAGCCGGCGGCATGGTCGGCGTAGTACTCGCAGGCCGCCGCGCTCTTCTCGATCTCGGCCAGCGCCTCGCCCCGCAGCTTGCCCATTTCCAGGGTCATCGTGCGCTGGATCTCGTCGCGGCGCGCGCGCAGGCCTGCAGCCACGTTGCGCAGCAGGGCGCCGCGCTGTTCCAGCGCCATGCCCGACCACGCCGGGAACGCCACCTCCGCGGCGGCCAGCCGCTGCTCGACGGCGACGGCGCTCATCAGTTCGACCGTGCGCAGCGCGCGGCCGTCGAAGGGGTTGATGGTCTGGTAAGAAGCCATGGCGCTGCACCGTGCATCCAACGAAGACGGGGATGGTAGCGCCGGCGATGTTGCGTCCGCGTCGACTACGTCCGTGCCGGGCAGGCCCGGCACCTGCAAAGCGGCTTCGCCGCAGGCACCGCAGATGCGGCGCATGCCCGGCATGAAGCGGCGATGCGCCTCAGCCGTTGTCCTGCAGCGCCAGCTGCATGTCGCGCTGGCGCCGCTTCTCCGCGCGCGCCGAGATCCACCAGCCGATGAAGGCCACGGTCGATACCGCCAGCACCAGCAGGGTGGCCAGCGCGTTGATCTTCGGGCTGACGCCCATGCGCACCGAGGCGAAGATCTTCATCGGCAGCGTGGTCGAGCTGGGACCGGCGACGAAGCTGGCGATCACAACGTCGTCCAGCGACAGGGTGAAGGCGAGCAGCCAGCCGGACAGCAGCGCCGGGGCGATGATCGGCAGGGTGATCAGGAAGAACACCTTGAGCCGGTTCGCGCCCAGGTCCATCGCCGCCTCCTCCAGCGAGCGGTCCAGCTCCTGCAGGCGCGAGGACACCACCACGGTCACGAAGGAGATGGTGAAGGTGACGTGCGCGATCCAGATCGCCACCACGCCCTTGGACGGCAGCCCGAACAGGCCGCCCATCGACACCAGCATCAGCAGGATCGACAGGCCGATGATCACCTCCGGCATCACCAGCGGCGCGGTCACCAGCGCGCCGAACACGGTCTTGCCGGGAAAGCGACGGAAACGGGTCATCGCCATCGCCGCCATGGTGCCGAGCACCATCGACGCGGTCGCGGTCCAGAACGCGACCTTGAGGCTGACCCAGGCCGCTTCCAGCAGCTGCCGGTCGCGGAACAGCTCGCCGTACCACTGCGTGGAGAAGCCCGCCCACACCGTCGCCAGCCGCGAGGAATTGAACGAATACAGCACCAGCAGCAGGATCGGCAGGTACAGGAAGGCGAAGCCGGCCAGCAGCACGCTCCAGCCCAGCCAGCGTTGGCCGCGGACCATGCTCATGCCAGCTTCCCTTCCAGCTCGCGCTGCTGGGACCGGTTGAAGATCACGATCGGGACCAGCAGCAGGATGAGCATGACGATCGCCACCGCCGAGGCCAGCGGCCAGTCGCGGTTGTTGAAGAACTCGCCCCACAGCACGCGGCCGATCATCAGCGTGTCCGGGCCGCCGAGCATTTCCGGAATGACGAACTCGCCCACCGCCGGGATCATCACCAGCATGCAGCCGGCGACGATGCCGCTGCGCGACAGCGGCAGGGTGATGCGCGCGAACGCCTGCCACGGCTTGGCGCCGAGGTCGTAGGCCGCTTCCAGCAGGCGGTGGTCGAGCTTGACCAGGTTGGCGTACAGCGGCAGCACCATGAACGGCAGGTAGCAGTAGACGATGCCGATATAGGCCGCCAGCGGCGTGTAGAGGATGCGCAGCGGCTCGTCGATCAGGCCCATGCCCAGCAGGGTGCGGTTGATCAGGCCGTTGCTGTCGAGGATGCCGATCCAGGCGTAGACGCGGATCAGGAACGAGGTCCACGACGGCAGCACCACCAGCATCATCGCGATGTTGCGCGCCGACGGCGGCATGCGCGAGATCACGTAGGCCATCGGGTAGCCGATCAGCAGCGTGAGGAACGTGGCGATGACCGCGATCTTGATCGAACTGAGGTAGGCGACGACGTACTGGCTGTCGGCGAACAGCTGGGTGTAGTTGCCGAGGTTGAGGTTGACGGTGAAGGCGTTGTCCACGTACGCCACGATGGAGGTGTACGGCGGCATCGCCACGGCCATCTTCGCGAACGAGATCTTCAGCACGATCAGGAACGGGATCGCGAAGAACAGCAGCAGCCACAGGTAGGGCACGCCGATCACGCCGGCGCGCATGCCCGGCAGCCAGCGCCGCCAACCGCCCGGGTTCGGGTCGCGCGCGCTCATGAAGTCAGCACCACGCCGTCGTTGTCGTCCCAGGACACCCAGACCTCGTCGTTCCAGGTGATGCCGTCGCTGTCCCAGCGCTTCATGTTGGCGAAGTTGGACAGCACCTTGGCGCCGCTGGGCAGGCGCACGTGGTAGACCGAATGGCTGCCGAAATAGGCGATGTCCTCGACCACGCCGCGCGCCTTGTTGCTCTCGCCCTCGGGTTCGTCCTTGGCAATGTGCACCTTCTCAGGGCGCAGCGCGAACGCCACCGGCTGGCCTTCGTAGCCGGTGATGCCATGGCCGACGTAGATCGGCGCCGGGAAGTCGGCGGTACGCACGGTGACGTACTCGGGCAGGTCTTCGTCGATCACGCCCTCGAACAGGTTCACCGAGCCGATGAAGCCGGCGACGAAGCGGTTGGCCGGCTGCTCGTAGATGTCGTCCGGCTTGCCGATCTGCTGGATCCAGCCCTGGTCCATCACCGCGATGCGGGTGGCCATGGTCATCGCTTCTTCCTGGTCGTGGGTGACCATCACGCAGGTCACGCCGAGCTGCTCGATGATGTTGACCAGCTCCAGCTGCATCTTCGAGCGCAGCTTCTTGTCCAGCGCGCCCATCGGCTCGTCCAGCAGCAGCAGCTTGGGGCTCTTGGCCAGCGAACGCGCCAGCGCCACGCGCTGCTGCTGGCCGCCGGAGAGCTGGTGCGGCCTGCGCTTGCCCAGCTTCTCCAGCTGCACCAGTTCCAGCATCTCGCCGACGCGGCGGGCGATGGCGTCCTTGGCCATGCCGTCCTGCTTCAGGCCGAAGGCGATGTTCTGCTCCACCGTCATGTGCGGGAACAGCGCATAGGACTGGAACATCATGTTGATCGGCCGCTCGTAGGGCGGCAGCGCGGTGATCGGCTGGCCGTCGAGCAGGATCGAGCCCTTGGTCGGCGTCTCGAAACCGGCCAGGCAGCGCAGCAGGGTGGACTTGCCGCTGCCCGAACCGCCCAGCAGGGCGAAGATCTCGCCCTTGCGCACGTCCAGGTTGACGTCGTCGACGGCGACGAAGCCATCGAATTCCTTGCGCAGGTCGCGGATGGACAGGTAGCCGGGCTCGCTGTTCAGGGCGATGGCGTCGGGCCGGACGTCGGTCTTGGCATCAACGGGCATGAAGGATTCCGGGAGCGGGCGGGACGGGCAAACGCGCGTAGTGTAGTCCCCGCGTTTTGCCGGCGACACCCTGCCGTTCCACGCGGGAATGCCCTGTTCGACGCTGCATGGACCGGGTGGCGCACCAGGAATACCGGCCCAAGGAGAAGCCCCCCTGGAGTCCAAGGGGGCGTGCCAAAGGCGTGGGGGACGGCGAGCCGGGGCCCAGGGTTTGTCCTGCAAACCCCGGGGAACCAGGCCAATGCGCAGTTCAACGCCCGGTCTTGATCTCGGTCCACAGCCGGGTGTAGAGCTTGTCCACTTCCGGCGGGTTGATCGCGTAGGTGAACATCTTCGCCGCCACGTCTTCCGGCGGGTAGATGGTCTTGTCCTCGCGGATCGCCGCATCCACCAGCGGCGTGGCCGCCTTCACCGGGTTGGCGTAATGGGTGACGTTGGTGTTGTTGGCGGCCACCTGCGGTTCGAGCAGGTAGTTGATGAACGCATAGGCGTTCTCCGGGTGCTTGGCATCCTTCGGGATGGCCAGCATGTCGAACCACTGCGGCGCGCCTTCCTTCGGGATCGAATAGGCCACTTCCACGCCGTTGCCGGCCTCCTCGGCGCGGTCGCGCGCCTGGATGATGTCGCCCGACCAGCCCACCACCAGGCAGGTGCTGCCATTGGCCAGCGAACCGACGTACTGGCTGGAGTGGAAGTTCTGCACGTACGGACGGATGCTCTTGAGCAGGTCGGCGGCCTTCTGGAGGGTCGCCGGATCGGTGCTGTGCGGGTCCTGGCCCAGGTAGTGCAGCGCGACCGGGATCATGTCCGACGGGGTGTCGAGGATGGTGACGCCGCAGTCCTTCATCCTGGCGATGTTCTCCGGCTTGAACACCAGGTCCCAGCTGTTGGCGATGTCGGTGCTGCCGCCGAAGCGTTCCTTGAGCTTGGCCACGTTGTAGCCGATGCCGGTGGTGCCGATCATGTACGGCACGCCGTACTTGTTCTCCGGATCCTGGCCGGCGATGCGCGCCATGATCGCCGGGTCCAGGTTGGCCAGGTTCGGGATCCTGCTCTTGTCCAGCGGCAGGAACACGCCGGCCTGGATCTGGCGGCCGAAGAAGTTCAGCGTCGGCACCACGATGTCGTAGCCGCTGTTGCCGGTCAGCAGCTTGGTCTCCACCATCTCGTCGCTGTCGAACACGTCGTAGGTGACCTTGACGCCGGTCGCCTTCTCGAAATTCGGGATGGTGTCCTCGGCGATGTAGTCCGAGTAGTTGTAGACGTTCAGGACCTTGGCCTCGCCACCGTCGGCGGTCTTGGCGGCCTCTTCCTTGCCGCCGCAGGCGGCGAGCAGGGACATGGCGACGCCAACGGTCAGGATGCGCAGATTCATGGGTTCTCCAGTGTGATCCGGGAGGGAGCCGGCTGAACCGGCGGACGCGATATTGTCCCATGAAGCAGATGACAGCGCCCGGCGCGGGCTTCACCGGGAAAGCGCCAGCGGGGCGCTGCCCCGCTCTACAGATGCATGGGCCACGGTGCCGTTGCAGCGCCGGGCAACGCCCGGCGGGGGCTTCACCGGGAAAGCGCCAGCGGGGCGTCGCCCCGCTCTACAGGTGCATGGGCCACGGTGCCGTTGCAGCGCCGGGCAACGCCCGGCGCGGGCTTTACCGGGAAAGCGCCAGCGGGGCGTCGCCCCGCTCTACAGGTGCATGGCCACGGTGCTGCTGTAGCGCCGGGCCACCCCCCGCGGGGGTTTGCCCGGGGGGGCCCCACCCGGGGGGTGCCCCCCGCCCCCCG